>NZ_SJXG01000059.1:0-14491 GCF_012027885.1 Brevibacterium sp. LS14 | reverse complement strand
TGTCCTGCGCCTTAAATTCGGTCTGTAAGTTGTAGGATTGGAGTATGGCGCGAACTGGACGACCCAAGGCCGAACTGATCCTGACGGATGAGGAGCGGGAGCAGCTTGAGCGCTGGACTCGGCGTCGTAAGTCGTCTCAGGCGCTCGCGTTGCGCTCGCGGATCGTGTTGGCGTGTGGGGATGGCATGTCGAACAAGGACGTGGCCGCGTTGGTGGGTTGCTCGGATCCCACGGTGACGAAGTGGCGCTCTCGGTTCGTGGAGGCCCGTCTGGACGGTCTCGTTGATGATCCTCGCCCGGGGCGCCCGGCGACGATCACTGCGGAGCAGGTCGAGGATGTCGTGGTCGCGACGCTGGAGTCGACGCCCGCGAACGCGACGCATTGGTCGCGGGCGAAGATGGCCGAGCGCACCGGACTGTCGAAGTCCACGATCGGACGGGTATGGAAGGCGTTCGGTTTGAGACCTCACCAGGCGGACGGATTCAAGCTCTCTAACGACCCGCTGTTCGTGGAGAAGGTCTACGACATCGTCGGCCTCTACCTCGACCCGCCCGAATCCGCCGTCGTTCTTTCGGTGGATGAAAAATCTCAAGTGCAGGCGCTGTCGCGGTCACAGCCCGCGTTCCCGATGATGCCGGGCATGCCCGAAAAGCGCACGCACGACTACTTCCGACACGGCACGACGAGCCTGTTCGCGGCGATGAATGTCGCTGACGGCACGGTGATCGCGTCCACCCATCGCCGACACCGTGCGGTGGAGTTCAAGAAGTTTCTGCAGAAAATCGATCAGAACGTGCCCGAGCATCTGGATGTGCATGTTGTCTGCGACAACTACGGCACACACAAGCACCCGGCCGTGACAGCGTGGGTCGAAAAGCACCCCCGGTTCCACATGCACTTCACGCCGACGTACTCATCGTGGATCAATCAAGTCGAGCGGCTCTTCGCCGAAGTCACCCGCGAACTCCTCCAACGCTCAGATCACCGCAGCGTGCAAGCACTGGAGAAAGACCTCCGCGGCTGGATCAAAGCATGGAACGAGAACCCGAAACCCTTCATCTGGACCAAGACCGCCGACGAGATTCTCACCTCCATCGGACGACTTCTACAACGAATCAACGGCGCGGGACACTACCGGGCCCTGGCACCGAGCGCGCAGGGGTTCCGGAGGATGTGGTATTCGCTCAGCGGGGCCGCCGAATGGAGTCCGGAACTCGCCGAGGCGGTCCGGGAGTTCATCGACGACGCCGTGGTCAGACGCAGCTATGCGACGATCAACGATGTGCTCCGGCGCAGCCTCGACTTGGCGACCGGCAGCGACCGGGATGCGCTCCTCATCCGGCTCGGCCTCATCAATATGGAGAACAAGACCGTGTACTCGCTCTTCGACCTCGCCCCCGAGTTCGAAGCCCTGCCGGAGACACCGGTGAGGGAGTGCATCATGCTCACGATCATGGCCTACCGCAAGGACCAGGAGTTCCCCCGGGCGCGGTTGGCGAAGTTCCTCGCGCTCGAGCACACGGATGCCGATGTGCGCACCCTGCAGGCCTATGCCGGCTTCCTCTCCGTCGTCGAGGTCATCCGCAGTCAGGACTACGACCACCTGCCGGCTGTCGTCGCCGAGGCCAAGGCGATCATCGCCCGCGGACCGGAGACACCGGAGGAGGTGAGCGATCCCGCTCTCGCGTGGATGGTCGCCCCCGGACCGGTCCTCGTGCTCCTGGACACCCTGACGATGCTCCAGTCCGTCGTCGTCTCCGATGCCGTCACCGTCTCCGGCATGCTCGATGACCTTGTGCCGCAGGTCCTCGCCCTCCCGCCGTCGCCGCACAAGGTGGATGCGCTCACGCCGCTCGCGATCGTGGCGATGATGATCGGTGAGATCAACCGGTCCCGTTCGCTGGCGGCGACCGCCGTCGACCTCCTCGAGCAGGTGGGACGCACATGGGGAGAGGGCACGGTCCGGCTGATCCACGCGCACACGACCTCGCTGCTCGGATCGCTCGATGAGGCGGCCGAGCTCGTCGAACTCGCCACGGAGTCGAGCGGAAGCACGATCGACGTCGAGACGAGGCTGCCGCTGAGCGGACTGCAGGCGTGGGTGAACGCGGTCCGCGGGGTGCCCGACTTCATCGACCTCGACGCGCAGACGGACCGGCAGACGAGTCTGGCTTGGCAGCCGTACGCCGCTGACATGATCGTCAACGCCGAGTGCGAGCGGGCGCGGGCCGCCGGCGATCCGCAGGGCGTCATCGACGCCTCGGCCCCGCACAGGGTGCGCTCGCTCGTCGGCACCCAGCGGGGGTTCCTCAACTATCGGACTCATGCGCTCATCGACCTCGAACGCCTCGGCGAGGCTGCCGAGCTCATCGGCACCCTCATCGACAAGCGGGGCCGGGGGTGGCAGCCGTACTGGGGATCACTCGAATGGGCGCAAGCCAGGTTGCTCTCCGGGTTCCTCGGCACCGCCGGGGCCGGGAGCGAGGAGGCGCGGGCACGTGTCGAGCGGGCGGGCCTCTCCCCCGATCGGATCGGCGCGGAGGAAGTGGCCCGACTCTTCGACGAGGCGGTCGGGGACGACCGTTTCCCACTCCCCCACGCGCTCACCCTCCGTGACTACGGAACGTTCCTCATCGCCGAGGGCCAGCGGGCGCGGGCGCGGACGATGCTCGAGCGATCCCTGGCGACGGTGCGGCGGATCGGCGCGGCGGCCTATCT
The DNA here is from genome assembly GCF_012027885.1 of Brevibacterium sp. LS14. Classification (NCBI taxonomy): domain Bacteria; kingdom Bacillati; phylum Actinomycetota; class Actinomycetes; order Micrococcales; family Brevibacteriaceae; genus Brevibacterium; species Brevibacterium sp. LS14. Next base: position 11,772 of record NZ_SJXG01000059.1, on the reverse strand, counting down.
GCCGAGCATCCGCGACGTCCTCGGCTCGGTGTCGCAGGCGGAGCGGGATCTCCTCTCCTCGCTCACCGCGCGCGAGCGGGAGATCAGTCGTCTCCTCGCACAGGGGCGGAGCAATCAGGAGATCGCCGCCGAGCTCTTCGTCGCCCCTGCCACGGTCCGCTATCACGTCTCGAACGTGCTCCGGAAACTCGAGCTGAGCAGACGCAGCCAGGTCGCCGCCGTGTTCCACGAATCGGGCATCGCCGTCGGGGACTGACCAGGCGCCGCGCGGGGCAGGCGGTATGCGGGAGGCTGGACCGGGTGACGTGGTCGCGACGGGTGCCTGAGTCGCTACGGATGCCTCAGTCGCGGCCGGGTGCCTCAGTCGCGGCCGGGTGCCTCAGTCGCGACGGCGGACGGTGCGCACGGGTGCCGCAGTCGCGGCAGGTGTTTCAGTCGCGACGGCGGACGGTGCGCACGAGTGCCGCACCGACGCCGGCGAGGATCGCACCGACGACGGCGAGCCACCACATCGCACCACCGGTGCGCGGCAGGTTGCCCCCGCCGTCACCGACCACGGCAGAGCCGTTCGCGAACGACTCTCCGTTCGCTTCGGCATCGACGTCAGCGCTCGCTCCTGCGGCGGCAGAGCTCGAACCGGATGCGCCGTCGGTATCCGCTGACGCGTCGGAGGAGGCAGCATCGGCTGTCGAGTCAGAGCCCGCCGTCGCATCCGACTCCGCAGTCGCGTCCGAATCAGCCGTCGCACTCGAGTCCGTGCTCGAATCATCCACCGCGTTCGACCCGGCGTTCGAGTCGGGGCTGTCGTCCGCCTCGGCGTCATCACCGCCGAGTTCGAGGAGCACATCGAAGCTTCCCTGCCGGAGACCCACATTCGACCTGTTGCCCGATGTCGCCTCGACCGGGAAGTCGTAGCCGATGGTCACCGGAGTCGTCGCACCCTTGGCCAGCGGGATCTCCATGACCTGCGTCGTACCGGCGGAATCGAGCTCCCTGATCGAGGAGGAGCCCCGGTTCCAGGTGATGCGGAGGTCGTCGTAGAACTCATCGGCGATCGGAGTCTCGAGGAGGTCGACGTTGACGATGCTCACCCGCAGAGTGCCGCCGGTAGGGCCGTCGTTGCGGACCGTGAGAGTGCGCGACGTGGAGTCACCGGGGACGGTGACGGGGAACCCGACGAAGCTCTCGGTCGTCGTGTCGCTGTAGGCACTGCCGTCCCAGGACATCTGGATGGCTCTGCTGCTGTCTGCCGCGAGGGCCGGAGCCCCGGGGATCAGGACGGCGAGGAGGGCGACGAGAAGGGTGCGGACGAGTCTCACCGGCCGACACCTCCCGGACGGAAGGTCTCGTACTTGAAGACGATGTCCCGGTTCGGCTCCTGCTTCGGGTCGAGCCCGAGGCGAATCTTCGCGTTCCACGAGTCCTTTGCCTCGACCTTCGTCCCGGCGGGATCCTCTGCGGTGACGGTCGCAGTGTTCTCGTACTGGCCGACCTCGCCGTTGTTCTTCAGCTTCGCGCTCACGCACCAGTACTCGATCGTCGGATCGGTGGTCTCGGAGTACTCAGCGCTCACCGGGGTCGACCGGAGGTCCTGCGCTGTGGTCGGGGTGTTCGCGACCGTGCACTCGCTCGGTGCTCTCACCCGGAAGACGCTGACATCGGAGGCACCGAAGATGCCTCCGGACCAATCCGGTGGGGTGAGTTCGTACCGCAGGCCCTTGTTGCCCTGGCTGAGCGAGTCCGTCTGCAGCGCAACAGCGACCTCGCCGTCCTTGAGCAGCGTCTCGGCTTCGGCGGCGCCGAGGCTGACGGAGGCCTTCTTGTCCTTTGCCGCCTGCGTGTCATCGACTCGACCCGCGGCGAAGTACTCGTAGCCGCTGGAGATCTCACCGGTCCCGGAGGCGTTGTCGCTCCACAGGGCGAGTGTGCCGCCGCCGATGCCGAGGAGGATGCCGAGCACTGCCGCGAGACTGAGGATGAGGGTGTTCTTGAGTGAGATGTTCGACTTCACGGGCGCACTCCCGGCTCCCGCACCTGGTCGAGGGTGAAGGTGAAGCGGCCGAGGTCGGCCACCTGGACGGGACTCTCGGCCCCGACGCGGTCGCTCATATCGGCGAAGTCGAGGGTGACGGCCACGGAGAAGTCATCGGTGCGTCCGTCGTTGCCGGTCACCAGACGGTTCTCGTCGAGGACGAGATCCGAGCCGACGGGGGTGGGCTCGCCGAGGCGGGTGCCCGTCGAGTCGAGAACTGTGTAGTCCGCGGTGACACCCTCGGGCAGCTCAGCGGGTTCGGCCCAGTCGACGGCGATCCGGGCGGACATGTTGTCGCCTTCGATGCGCGTGGTGAAGTCCTGGGTCATCTCCACGGTGTCGCCTTGGCGGACGAGAAAGGTCTCCGGGTCGATCGTCCGGCCGGAGTTCGCGACATCGCTCGACGTCTCCGTCCACGTGGTCTCCCCCGCAGTGACGTCGAGGTCGCCGGCGATGATCGCTGCCGGCGCCGTGTTGCCTGCGGTCTTCCACAGGGCCATGGTGCCGCCGCCGGCGGCCGTGCCCGCGATGAGGACTGCGGTGGCCAGGAGCGGCAGGCGCCAGCTGGTCCTCGTCGTCATGATCTCGCCTCCGTCTCGGATGCCTCGGTACTGTGTGTCTCAGCGCTGCTGCCCGCGGATCCCACGGCAGCGCTGCTCATCGCGGGCGCCGCATCATCGCCTGCCGCGGATGCCTGGGAAGCCGTCGTCTTCCGGCGCCGGTCCACGGCCGCGGAGACGAACGCAAAAGCGGCGTAGGCGATGAGAAGAACGCCGATGCCGGCCACCAGCAGTCCCGTGTTGCCCCCGACGGCCTGCTGGACGTAGCCGAGTTTGGGGATCGAGTAGAGGACCTTGCCCATCACCTGGGCTTCGACGATGGGGGCGTCGTCGCTGCCGTTGGCGTCCCCGCGGGTGACGAAGGTCCGGCCCTCGTCGGTGTCGGTGACGGCGACGATTCGGTGGGTGATGAGCATCGGGTCGCCTGACCGGGGTTGGAAGGTCACCGGATCGCCGATGCGGTACTGCTCCTGCGGCACCGAGACGACGATGTCGCCGGGTTCGTACGTCGGCTCCATCGACCCGGTGAGCACGGTCAGGGCCGCACCGTTCATCACCTTGGGCACGACGCCCACGGCGACGACGAGGCCGAGGAGACCGAGGAGGAGGATGGCGAACACCCCGGACCGCAGTCCGCGTGCGAATCCTGAAGTCCGGGAGTGCCGCGCCATTCTCATCAACCTCGTGTCTCAGCCGCCTCGGCGGTGTTCAGTCTGCTCAGCGGTCCTGCTGGAGCTGGATGTTCGAGCCGGCCAGAGCAGCCTGCTGCTGGACGAGCTCGCGGTTCGGGGTGTCCTTGGCGAATTCGGCGGTGACGACGACGTTGAAGTCGGCGGTGCCGTCGACGACCGTGCCCGCTGCCACCTGGGTGCCCCCGGGAGCGGTGTTGTCGGACGAGACGAGGGAGACCTCGACACCGGCGTTGTCACCGGTCGCGATCTCCTTGCCCGCGGCGTCCTGAACGCTGTACTTGAGGCTCAGACCCTCGGCGAGAGCGCCTTCGAGCTGGCCGCCGCCGGCGAGCTTGAGCTTCGCGACCATGTTGTCGCCTTCGAGTCCGACGTCGACGCCGTACGTGCCCTGGACGGTGTCGCCCGGGATGATCTTGAAGGTCTTGAGGTCGATGTCGTGCGGGTTGTCGGGGCGGTCGGCCGAGATGTCCTGCCAAGCGGAGCCGGTGACGGCGACGTCGAGGTTACCTGCGGTGATCTGGCCGCCGTCGGCCTCGGCGCTGTCGGTCCAGAGGGCGAAGGTTCCGCCGCCGAGGAGCAGGGCTGCTCCAGCTGCTCCGGCGACGATTCCGAGGGTCTGCTTCTTCACGATTCTCTCCTGTTGTCGTGTATCGGTTCTACTTCACTGCGCCAGAGGCGGAGCAGGTCATGGATTCGCCTGGATTCAGGCGGGTCTTCGGGCACTTCACCGAGGAAGTGGGAAGTCTGTCGTCGACGACGGTGATGCCGTCGAGGGGGGTCTTGCCTGTGTTCGTCACGAGGTAGGTCCAGGTCACGGTCGTGCCGTCTGGGACCGAGTCACCGGCGGGGATCTCCTTCGCCCCGTCGAGTCCCGCTGCGGTCGGGGTGTCCCACGCCTTCTTCTCGATCGAGATGCCGGGTACGAGCGTCTGCTTGTTCGTCACTGTGCATTTGACCGTGTCGCCGGCGGTGACGTCGAAGCCGATGCTGTCCGCGGTCACGGAGATCTTCTTCCCGTTGATGCGGCATTCGGCGCCGTCGAGCTTCCACCCCTCAGCGGTCTGCTTGTCGCTGAGGAGCTCCTCGATGGTCACCTTCGAGGCGCTTGCGGGCTTCGGGGTGGAGAACTTCACCTGGTAGTCGACCGTCGACGTGTCCCCGGTCGTCTGCTGCCGGGCCGGGGCGAGGGTTCCCGGCGCCGAGGCGGTGGCTGAGAAGGTCCATCCCGCACCGCCGGGGCTCGGGCTTGCGGCTCCGTAGGCGAGGGTCTTCTTATCGATCTCGATGTCGGCACGGCACGTCGCTCCCTTGGCCATGCTCGCCATGAGGTCGGCGAGCTCCTCCCACCCGGCTTGGAAGTAGTCGGCGTCGTTGATCGACTCGCCGGTGGTGTACTTCGTGCCGCCGGAGATCGCTGCGAGGTTGGCTCCGCCGCTCGAGACTCCCTCACCGACGCCGACGGCCATGACACGGCTGCCCTTGGCCTTGACGGCGTTGGCGGAGAAGACTGCTGATTCGATCTCGTCGAAACTGGTGGTCGAGCCGTTGGAGTCGGCGTTGCTCGTGTTGTTGATCGAGTAGGTCGGCATGCCGTCGGTGACGACCACGACGAGGTCGTAGGGGTCTGCGGTGTTGGCGACCTCCCACATCGCGCTGTCCCAGTTCGTGCCGCCGCCTGTGGCGTAGGCGTCGATGCGGGACTTGATCGTCTCGGCGTTGCTGCCTGGGTCGATCGACATCGACGGCCAGTTGCGGCCGTCGTCGGTGTTGCTGCGCGGCGAGTCATTGGAGAAGGTGTAGAGGGCCATCGACGAGCTCGTGCCCTTGAGCGCGTCGACCATACCCTTCGACGCGTCCTTGAGGGTGCCCAGGGCGCCGGAGTTCGACACGGAACCTGAGAGGTCGAGGACGAGGGCGACACGGAGGCCGGCCGAGCATGAGACCTGCAGGGCGGGGTTGCGGCGGGTGTTCTGCCAGGTGCCCGTCGAATTCGTCGTGATGTTGCGGCGGCCGGTGTTCATGAACTGGTCACCCGAGCGGTATGTCTGTCCATTGCGCAGCTCTGTTCCGGTGCGGAAGGCGTAGCGTTCGCTCGAGTGGTTCGATGAGGTGCCGACGATGAGGCGGTCGTTGGCGCTCCACCCTTCGGGAGCGGATTCCTGGACGACCCAGAATCGCTTGTCGCGGTTGGCCTGGTTCTCCCACCCACAGAAGACGAGGAGCGAGCAGACCCATTTCCGGTTGGTCTGGGGAACGGTGAACGAGCAGTCGCCGTCGCGGTCGGAGGTGCATGACGCCCAGGTCTCGCTGAGCGGGCTGCCGATGCTTCCTGAGCGGTCAGAGTAGAGGCGCAGCTTCACGCCCTGGAGTCCGTTGACGGTGGTCTCGCTGGTCCGGTCACCGCCGACCTTGACGGTGATGACGGCGTTGTCGCCGGAGGCGCTGGGAACCGATTGAGGCGCGACGGACTTCGGGGATGTGGCGCGTCTGCCGCTCTCCGGAGAGTCCTTCCCCTCTGACGCGTCGCTCTTCGCGGGAGTCTCGCTCTTCGCCGGAGCATCGTCCTTCGCCGGGGTCTCGCCGTCGGTCGGCGCGCTGTCCTTGTTCGACGGGACATCGCCGGTCGCAGGCGGCTCTGCCTGGGCGAGGTTCTGTGCCGAGGTGGGGGCCTCAGCGGGGATGGGGGCCTCGGAGGGGGATGTCGCCTGTGCTGCGGGGACGATGGAGAATACGGTGATCAGGACGGCGGCGATGGTGATCCCGGCCCGGGTGAGCCGGTTCTTCTGCGGGTTTCTCAACGATCTCCTCGAACAGCATGAAGCAACGGTTCGAGTCTAGGAATCTGCGGACGTTTCGACCCTGGCCGAATGGATGGGTTCGGCGTTGGGAAAGTGTTGGGTTCGGCGTTGGGTGCGGCGTTGGGTACGGTCCCCGGGGACCGGTTGTCTCATGCCCGCATTCAATGCCGGTGTCCGCCCAACTGCGACTGAGTGAGAAGGGCACCCTTTCGCGAGACGATCAGCTCAGCGTCTGTGGTCGGGCAAGCCGTCTTTCCACGTGCGACACCTCAGAGTACACGGCGCTCAGAGTGAAGTCGCCACGATCACGCGCTCTCTTCTGTTCGGCTCAACACTTCAGCTGTGTCGTCCTGACGCTGCCACTCCCCCGAGGATGTCGACAAACGATCCCTCATCGTCCGGGGACCTCAACTTGTGCGTCTGTCATTCACCCGAGGATGTCGATGAGTCCTGGAACCGCGATCCTCGGAAGGGATCCCGAGGTCGCGAAACGGCCCCAGATCCTCCGCAGCTCAGGGCCGGCCACCTCGGCGGCGACACCGTAGTTGAGGAAGCTCGAGTCCCAGACCGGACCGGGGAAGAGCAGCGGCAGGTCTCCGGAGTGGGCGGCGTCGAAGAAGCTGCCGTCGCCGCGGGAGACGATGAGAAGGCGGGCACCCTGACCGCCGGCCATCCGGTGGCGGTCGTAGAATTCCTTGGCCGCTCGGGTGTAGACCGCCGAGGTGATGCCCGAGATGAGGGATTCGAGCATCGGCGAGGTGAGCCTGCGGTCGTGGAGGCGGTGGAAGGCGGGAACGAAGCCGGCGAAGAATGCGATCTCGCGTTCGGTGCGGGTCATGAGCACGTCGTACTTCGGCGCCTCCCGCGCCCATGCCGCTGCCGCCTCGGAGCGGGACGGCAGGGGGTAGTCGCCGTAGTGGACGCCGAAGCACATGCCGGCGTGGAGTCCTCCGACGAGAGCGGCCTTGTGCACCTCGTCCTGAGCGGCGAGGATCTCGGAGACGGTCGCGCCGTCGGGGATGCGGGCTGCGACCTTCGCCATGGCCCAGTTCATCGAGTCGGTGCCGCCGGAGAGCCCCAAGGGGGCGGAGGCCATGATCACGCGCGAGAACAGGCCGTCGGTCGCCTCGGCGATCATGAGATGGGCGCACGCGTCGGCACCGGCACTCTGACCGGCGAGGGTGACGTTGTCTGGGTCGCCTCCGAAGGCGGCGATGTTGCGCTGCACCCACCGAAGCGCGGAGATCTGGTCGAGCAGTCCGAGATTGGAGTGCTCGGGTCTGCCCTGGCCCAGGTAGCCGAGCACGCCGAGGCGGTAGGTGACGGAGACGACGATGATGTGCTGTTCGTCGACGAGGGTGTGCGGGTCGTAGATCTCGGCGTCGCCTGCCCCGGTGACGTACGCCCCGCCGTGGATCCATACGAGCACGGGCAGTCTTGGACCGTCTCCGGTCAGCGGCGTGTCGATCGGCATCGTCACACTCAGCCGCAGGCAGTCTTCGCTGGTGCTCAGTCCGCCGATCTGATCGAAGCTGATGTCGGCGTTGGGATCGACCCGGTGCTGGGGGCTCGCGGGACCTGGCCTCGTGGCGTCGATGACGTCGACGGCGGGTTCGTCGACGGGGTGGGCGAACCGTTCGGCCCGCGCATAGCGGATGCCGCGGGCGCGGACGACGGTGCCGTCGACCGTCGCACGTACCCGTCCGCAGGGAGCGGGGATGTCGAAGGGTGCGCTCATCCTCGGCGGGTCAGTGCGAGGGCTGAACCGGGGGTTCGGCAGACCAGGGGAAGACGATCCACTGGTCGGTGCGCTTCCAGACGAAGTCCGGGTCGACGATGGAGGCGGACTTCGCGTAGATGACCGCGGACTGGGCCTCGGCGCCGTTCTTCTTGAGAAGTTCGAGGACGAGGGCGAGCGTGCGACCCGAGTCGGCGACGTCGTCGACGACGAGGAGCTTCTTGCCTTTGATCGCGTCGATGTCGAGCATCGGGGCAAGCAGGATCGGGTCGGGCAGAGTCTCTTCGACGTCGGTGTAGAACTCGACGTTGATGGCGTCGGAGAGCTTCAGCCCCAGGGCATAGGCCAGTGCACCGGCGGGAAGGAGTCCGCCGCGGGCGATCGCGATGACGATCTCGGGATCGTAGTCGGAGTCGGCGATGGTCTGGGCGAGCTCCCTGGCCGACTGTCCGAAGGTGTCCCAGGTGAGGATCTCCTTGTCGGTGAGGTCGGACGAATCGGCGTGGTAGGCCTGGCTCATGGGATCTCCTTCTAAGGTCAGCGGCTCGCGGTCCAGCGGGGGATCGATCCGTCGAAGTTCGGTCCCGCGGGGTTCGTCCCGTCGGGATTCTGTCCGACGGGCTCCGTCCCTCGGGGATCGATCCATCGGGATTCGGGCCGTCGGGATTCCAAGGATACGCGTCCAAGCGGCCGGACTGCCATCCGAATCGGCGGCACCGTTTCACCGGATCGACTCAGACAGTGCAGGAGGGAACCCGTCCCTCACCAGGGACGCAGGACGGCGGTTCAGCCGCGCCATCCGAGCCCACTGGTGCCCCAGCTGTGCCCGCGCATCAGCGAACGGAGTCCTCCAGTACTCCTGCCTCCTCGATCATGAACCCGCGCCTCTCCGGCAGCTCCGCGGCAATCCAGTACTCCCCGGTGTGGGCGTTGCGTTCGAGGTACCGGTAGTCGATGAGTTCGCGTCGGAGGCGGGCGAAGTCCGGGTGGAACCGACCCAGGTGCGCATTGAGTTCCTTCTCCGTATAGACCCGGTCCGCGTCGAGGCTCGCGCGGATGTCGAGGAGGAGGACGACGAGGGCACGGCGCTTGGTGGGAATGGCGGTGAACGCACCGTCCTTGACGAAGGTCGCGCGGACCTTGTTCTTGTAGCGCTCGAGGGCGGCTTGGGCTTCGAGGTCCGGCGCTTCCGTCTGCCTCACGAGGTTCTCGGTGAGCAGTGCCGCGCGAGCGGACGTGTAGTTCTCCCCCGTCTCGGCCATGCGGGCGCGGATGAGGCTCTTGAAGTCGCTGTTCTTGGTCATCGTGGTCGATCCTTGCTCGACCGAGCTTCGCCCCAGCTCGATGCCCGGTCAGGAATTCACCACTGACAGGACGATCCGAGGATTCGCTCCCCTTCGCCGAATGGTCTGCAGGCTGGGGTGTCAGACCGCGGCTGGGCGTCGGATGCGCCACTGGGTCCGAGTATAGCGGCTGCACCGGAGCTTGGAGCGCGACGCTTGGAGCGCCGTTCACCCGTCGGCGGGTCCGACGTAAAGCCAACGGCCTGCGCGACGGGCAAACGACGAGTTCTCCTCGAGCACGTGTTCGCCGAGGCTGTCTCGATAGTGGGCACGGAAGTGGACCGTTCCCGTGCCGTCGTCTTCGCCGCCGGCGGTCGTGCCGAGAACCTCGAGTCGGGTCCATGTCACCAGGTCGTCGACTCCGAGATCGGTCGGTCGCGTGCGAGGGTGCCACGTGCGGAACAGGTGGTCGGCATTCTTCAGGCTGAAGGCGGTGAAGCGCGAACGCATGAGCGCCTCGGCGGTGGTGGGCCACACTTGACCGTCAAGGGCGGGCCGGCAGCAGTCTTCGAAGCTGGCTCCTGGGGGCATTCCCGAACACGGGCAGATCATCAACGCGTCTCGCGTCAACTGTCCGAACCGGGGTCGACATAGAAGTCTTTGGGCTCGAGCTGGATCCACTCAGTGAACTGCCCGGTGCCGTTGCGCTTCTCCACGTGGATGGTCTCGTCGTCGCCGAGCACCTCGGCGATCCGGCTGTAGGCATTATCGGCATCCTCGCGAGTCTCATAGTGGACGACGATTTCTCGCGGCATGAGCTCTGTGCCGTCCTCAGTCATCTCGACCATGCCCTTCTGAGCGAAGTCCTCGTCCTCTCGCACCTCGAGCCTGAGCCTGTAGACCCCTGTGCTGACACGGTTGTCGTTCTGTTTGCTTTCGAAGTACTCGACCGCTTCACTCATGTCACGCCGCCCTCTCTCGCGTCGGTTGCGAGTCCACCTTATGCCTCTTCGGCCGGAAGTGGCAGGGTCCTCTTCGCAGGGAAAGTCGAGGTTGCCTTCCCAGGGAAAGTCGAGGCTGATCGAATCGCGATCTGCCAGACCCGCAGTCACGGCCGCCGGCTGCACACGTTGCGAATCGGACGATGGCAGGTCGCCACCGGACATGCGAGTATGGGGAGATGGCTACCGTCTTTCTCTCAGGTGATCAGAAGTCCGACGAACTCCTCGCCGATGACCCCTTCGCCCTGCTCACCGGAATGCTCCTTGACCAGCAGGTGCCGATGGAGGTCGCCTTCGCAGGTCCGGCGAAGCTCGCCGACCGACTCGGCAAGCTCGATGTGCATGAGATCGCTGAGGTGAACCCGGATGAGTTCCTCGAGAAGTTCGCCGAGAAGCCGGCTGTGCATCGGTTCCCAAAGTCGATGGCGGCGCGAGTGCAGAAGCTCGCCGAGGCGATCGTCGACGATTACGACGGCGATACCTCAGCGATCTGGACGAGCGGGGATCCGACGGGTGCCGAGGTGCTCAAGCGGCTGAAGAAGCTCCCGGGATTCGGGGAGCAGAAGGCGAAGATCTTCCTCGCTCTCCTCGGCAAGCAGTTCGGTCTGCAGGCGTCGGGGTGGCGTGAGGCCGCTGGTGACTACGGCACCGAGGGCAGTCGCCGCTCGATCGCTGATGTTGTCGACGAGGACACCCTCCAGGAGGTCCGGGCGTTCAAGAAGCAGGCCAAGGCCGCAGCGAAAGCAGCGAAGAAATAGTTCGACACTGACCGGCACTCCCCTGGGGACCGGGCTGTGCCCAGAATCGACTGCAGGCAGGGCTGTGCCCTCTCACCCAGCCGCGTCCGGCCAGTCATTACCGCGGGCCTCGTCCCCGTCAGACCTGTTGCGCTCATCCACGGACTCCGCCGCGAGACCGTCGGAGTTCTCCATGCTGGGCCCGGATTCGTCAGGGTGGTCGTCGAAGAGGGACGCGATGATCTCCTCGGCCAGGAACCGCGGATGCAACAGTGGTCGTCGGGCAGGATCCACCGACGCCGGTGGTCTCCACGCCGGACGCCCATCCAGAAGCATGAGCATCTCCCAGTCGCAGCGATCCAACAGGTGATGGTGGGCACTGCAGGCCAGAGCCAGATTGTTGATCGTCGTCTTCCCACCCCTGGCCCAGGGCACCACATGATTGGCCTCACACCACCCCGGGGGCGCATCACACCCGGGGAACGTACACCCCTTGTCACGGGCGGTGATGACCGCGACCTGTTTCTTGTTCGCGAACCGTTTCTCCGTCATCACCTGCATCGTGTGCGCGGTCTCACTCATGAGGTGGAAGAACACGTCCCCGTTGAGCCCGTTGGTTACGAGTTCGTGGATCGGGATCGGGGTCTCGACCCCGGTCGTGCCCTCCCCAGTCCGATGAGCGAGGTCCTCAGCGGTCGCGGTCACCACGAGAGCGTAGGGGGATCCGGTGCCGGCCTGGTCCATGCTGATCCGAGAGATCAGGGTGGCGAAGCGTTCATAGATCCACGCCCGCGCCGAAGGCCGCTGCCCGGTGAGGTCGACCGGGGTGCCGTCCTCACGCACCCCGACCCCGACCGGGAAACCGGAAGCCACGCCGCCTGTGGTGTTGGTCGGATCGGTGATTCCGGCCGAAGTGGCAGAACCCGTGCCG
>NZ_SJXG01000058.1:0-157865 GCF_012027885.1 Brevibacterium sp. LS14 | reverse complement strand
TAGTGTCCCGCGCCGTTGATTCGTTGTAGAAGTCGTCCGATGGAGGTGAGAATCTCGTCGGCGGTCTTGGTCCAGATGAAGGGTTTCGGGTTCTCGTTCCATGCTTTGATCCAGCCGCGGAGGTCTTTCTCCAGTGCTTGCACGCTGCGGTGATCTGAGCGTTGGAGGAGTTCGCGGGTGACTTCGGCGAAGAGCCGCTCGACTTGATTGATCCACGATGAGTACGTCGGCGTGAAGTGCATGTGGAACCGGGGGTGCTTTTCGACCCACGCTGTCACGGCCGGGTGCTTGTGTGTGCCGTAGTTGTCGCAGACAACATGCACATCCAGATGCTCGGGCACGTTCTGATCGATTTTCTGCAGAAACTTCTTGAACTCCACCGCACGGTGTCGGCGATGGGTGGACGCGATCACCGTGCCGTCAGCGACATTCATCGCCGCGAACAGGCTCGTCGTGCCGTGTCGGAAGTAGTCGTGCGTGCGCTTTTCGGGCATGCCCGGCATCATCGGGAACGCGGGCTGTGACCGCGACAGCGCCTGCACTTGAGATTTTTCATCCACCGAAAGAACGACGGCGGATTCGGGCGGGTCGAGGTAGAGGCCGACGATGTCGTAGACCTTCTCCACGAACAGCGGGTCGTTAGAGAGCTTGAATCCGTCCGCCTGGTGAGGTCTCAAACCGAACGCCTTCCATACCCGTCCGATCGTGGACTTCGACAGTCCGGTGCGCTCGGCCATCTTCGCCCGCGACCAATGCGTCGCGTTCGCGGGCGTCGACTCCAGCGTCGCGACCACGACATCCTCGACCTGCTCCGCAGTGATCGTCGCCGGGCGCCCCGGGCGAGGATCATCAACGAGACCGTCCAGACGGGCCTCCACGAACCGAGAGCGCCACTTCGTCACCGTGGGATCCGAGCAACCCACCAACGCGGCCACGTCCTTGTTCGACATGCCATCCCCACACGCCAACACGATCCGCGAGCGCAACGCGAGCGCCTGAGACGACTTACGACGCCGAGTCCAGCGCTCAAGCTGCTCCCGCTCCTCATCCGTCAGGATCAGTTCGGCCTTGGGTCGTCCAGTTCGCGCCATACTCCAATCCTACAACTTACAGACCGAATTTAAGGCGCAGGACAGTAGATCGCCTGGGCCCGAGCGCGCGGGAGCATCTGCCGCACCGCGTGGGCGATGAGCGAATGCCGTGGGGACACCGTCGAACCGAACCCGGACTCCGTGAGCACGGAGGCGGCGACAGCGGGACCGATCTCGACGTCCTCGCCGAGGCGGTCGGCCACCTCGGCGACGGTCGTCGGTCTGGTCTCCGGACCCGCACAGCAGACGATCTCCACGGCCGCCTTCGCGGCGGGCGGCAGCATGTGGAACGGTCCGAGAAGGGGGTTGCGCGCCGGTTCGACGCCGCGGATGGGGATGTCCCAGAGGAGGTGGAGCTTGTTGCGCTCCTGCGGGGTGATGCGGCGGAAGATGCTGTCGATGCCGAGGAACGACCCGCCCGTCGAATTGCGCAGCGTCTCGGCGGTGAACGGGGAGATCGACGCCCCGAGCACGTCGACGGCCAGGGCCCGGATCTCCTCGACGCTGAGCGGCTCGAGGACCTTCGTGATCCCTCCAGGGGTCGATTCGGCGAGATCGGCGAAGAACGTCATCGCGGTCGAATCCATGTCGGGCAGTCGTCCGGCGACGACGATGAAGAGTCCCTGTCGCATCACGCGCGGCACGATGTAGCGGAGCACCAGCCGGGATTCGATGTCGATCCACTGGGCGTCGTCGACGATGATCGTCCGCAGTCGGCCGTCGCCCTTGTCCATGAGCCCGAGCAGGATCTCCCGGGCGATCTCCATCGGCGGACGAGTCGGATCGATGATCGGAAAGGGAGCGGCGCAGGTGCTCAGGAGCCGTTCGATGAAGCTGTACGGGATCTCCTTCTCGAACTCGTCGGCGGTGGCGAAGCAGACCGTCGACGCTGTGATCATCCGCTCGCCGATCGCGCGCAGCAGCCAGGTCTTGCCGGTCCCCGCGTAGCCGGAGACCATGAAGAGCAGGCCGTGCTCGGTCACGGCCCGTGTGCAGGTGTCGTCGACCAGGCGGTCGCGTGCTCTGATGGGGCTCAAAGTCACTTCGGGATTCCTTTGTGGGTGGGGAGTGCTGCCCCTCCATGATCGGACATCGTTCACAACAGATGCTGTCAGTCATGTTGTGAGGCGCAACTCGTTATTCGACCGTAATAGATGGTGAGGTCCGCGCGTTACGCTGAGTCCATGGACTCAGCCCAGATCTCGGCGGCTCGCATGATCTCCTCAGGTCTCGTCGGGTCCGATGCCCCCACCCCCGCCGAGGCGGTCCGTCGGCTCGCGTGCGTGCAGGCCCAGGCGCTCGGCGGGGCGCTCGTCTCCGTGGCGCTGCGCACGCAGACCCGGGACCTCGCCGAGGTTCGCGCGGAGATCGAGTCCGGATCGATCGTGCGCACGTGGACCCAGCGCGGCACGGTCCACCTCACGACTGCCGAGGACGTCGGGTGGATCCTCCGCCTCACCGCGCCGCGGCGGTGGAAGGCCGAAGCCACCCGTCGGGCCCACTTCGGCGTCGACGAACCGCTGCTCGAGACCGCCGCCGCCCTCGTCGAAGCGGCCATCGCCGACCGCGGCCCGCTCAGCCGGGAGGACCTCGTCGCCAGCCTCTCCCCGCTGATGACAGGAATCTCCAAGGACGAGGAGTACGGACGACAGCGGCACCTCATCACCAACCTCTCGATGCAGGGTCTGCTCATCCAGTCCGGGTTCGTGCCCGGGCGCGACGAACTCGCCTTCGCCCTGCGCGATCCCTCCGCCGACGCCGGAATCGACACCGAAGCCGCCCTGCGCGAATGGATGCGCCGCTACGTTCTCGGCCACGGACCGGTCACCGTCGACGACGCAACCCGGTGGACGGGTCTGCCGAAGACCCCGATCCGCGCCGCCCTGGCCTCACTCGTCGACTCGGGCGACATCGCGGCCGTGACGATCGACGACGTCGAGCACGTCCAGGCCCCCGACCTCGAGGACCGCCTGTCCGTCTGGGAGGATGCCGCCCACGCGCTCACCCTGCTGCCGGGCTTCGACGAGCTCATCCTCGGCTACAAGGACCGCAGCTGCACCCTCGATCCCGGCCACGAGCGCGCCGTCGTCCCCGGCGGCAACGGGATGTTCAAGAACACCGTCGTCGAGGGCACGCGCGTGCGCGGCACGTGGAAGCGCTCACCGAAGCAGAGCGGCCCGCGCGTCCTCGTCGATCCCTTCCCGGGGGAGACGATCGACGCGGAGCGGGTCGACGCCGTCGCGAGCACCCATCCGGCGTTCGTCTGAGAGTTCGTCCAAGAGTTCGTCCGAGAGTTCGTTCAAGGAGGAGCAGGCACATGCGCATCGGGATCATCGTCAACCCGGTCCACGCCCGGACGCACCGCGCCTACCATCGCCTCGTCGGTCTGCTCACCGCACTCGACATCCGATACCGCACCACCTCGACGACCCCGGAGGCCCCCGGGTCACGGCAGGCGCAGGACCTCGTCGACTGGGGCGCCGAGGCGGTCGTCCTCCTCGGCGGGGACGGCACCCTCCGATCCGCCGCCCCTATCCTCGCGACCGCAGGGGTCCCCGTCCTCGTCGTCCCCACGGGCACAGCCAATGTCTTCTCCCGCGGGTTCGGCCTCCACACGGCACGGTCAGGTCTGGCGCTGTGCGAGGACTTCCTCCACGGAGCCGCCGCCCGGGCCGGCGTCCCCGTCTCGGTCGCCGAGTTCCTCGACGCCTCTGGTGCGGTCCGTCACGAGCACTTCCTCTCGCTGGCGGGCATCGGCGGCGATGCCCGCGCCGTCGCCGCCCACGACCGCGCGTGGGGGCTGCTCGGCTATGCGAGAGGCGCGCTGCTCGCGCTCTTCGCCCCGCAGCTGCCAGCGCGCATCGACGGCGAGGAACTCGAGGTCTGGTCGGTCATGGCCGCGAAGACGCGGCGTCCCGCAGGTCCCGTTCCGGTCTTCCCCGGCGCCGAGGCGGTGAGCGAAGACCTCGAATTCCTCGCCGTCGTCCTCGGGCCCGGTGCGGCGGCCCGTCGCCTCGGCGAGTGGGTCGGCATCGGTGCCGCCTGCCTGCGCGGGCACCCCGAACGGGACCCGGCGATGCGCTACTGGACGGCACGGCGGTCGACGATCACCGTCTCCGAGCCTGCGCCGATCCAGCTCGACGGCGACCACCTCGGCGAGGCGGTCGCCGTCGAGATCGACACCGGGGAGCTCATCCTCGACGTCATCGTCCCCGCCGAATCGAGGTCGCGCCGACGCTAACCGGTCTCCCGGGCGCCGCGACGGCTCAGCGGCGCCGGCGCGATAGACCGGCGGCGGGTTCAGCGGCGACGGCTCAGCGGCGTTGGCGACGCCGGCCCAGCGGAGGCCCAGCGTCGGCCCGGCGACAACTCAGCCGCGCCGCCTCAGCGGCGACAGCTCAGCCGCGATTGTTCAGCGGCGGCGGCGCGAGGTGCCGAAGATGCCGCGGGCGATCTCCCTGGCCGCAGTCCGGGTGAACTGCTTGAACGCGGAGGAGTTGACGACCTGCGAGAAGAGGTTCTCCTCCTCCTTCTTCTCGGGAGCCTTCGACTGCGACCGCGGTGCCGGATCCTCGGGGAACGGGACCTTGTCTGCCGAGCCTGCGGCCCCCGACTCGGCGCCTGCTGACCCCGACTCGGCGCCTGCTGTGCCCTGCCCGGCGGCCTTGTCCTCGGCCTCCTTCGCTGCGGCTCCGCCTTCGAGACGGGCGGTGAGGATCTCACGGGCGGACTCGTTGTCGATCGCAGTGCCGTACTTCTTCTGCTGCGGGGAGGCGGCCACGGCGGCACGGACCTCGTCCTCGCTCATCGGGCCGATCTTCGACTCCGGGGCGCGCATCCGGGTCGGGGCAACGGGAGTCGGGGCGCCGTCGGGATCCATGACGGTGACGACGGCCTCGCCGATGCCGAGCGAGGTGAGCAGCTCCTCGAGGTCGTAGCCGGACTTCGGGAAGGTCTGCACCGTGGCCTTGAGCGCCTTCTGGTCATTGGGTGTGTGCGCTCGCAGCTGGTGCTGGATGCGCGAGCCGAGCTGGGCGAGCACGTCCTCGGGGACGTCCTTCGGTGTCTGCGTGACGAAGAAGACGCCGACGCCCTTCGAGCGGATGAGCCGCACGGTCTGGGTCACCGACTCGAGGAACGCCTTCGACGCGTCGGCGAAGAGGAGGTGGGCCTCGTCGAAGAAGAAGACGAGGGAGGGCTTGTCCGCATCGCCGACCTCGGGCAGATCCTGGAAGAGGTCCGCGAGCAGCCACATGAGGAACGTCGAGAAGAGCGCGGGGGACTGGCTGAGCTTCTGCAGCTCGAGCACGGAGACGATGCCCGCGCCGTTCTCGTCGACGCGGAGCAGGTCGGCGGTGTCGAACTCGGGTTCGCCGAAGAAGACGTCGCCGCCCTGCGCGGAGAGTTCGGCGATCTTGCGGAGGATGACGCCGACGGTCGCCTTCGATGCCCCGCCGATGCCCTCGAGCTCCGCCTTGCCCTCGTCCGAGGTGAGGTAGGTGAGCACCGCCCGGAGGTCGGAGAGGTCGAGGAGCGCGAGACCGGCCTTGTCCGCGTAGTGGAAGACGAGGGAGAGGACCGATTCCTGGGTGTCGTTGAGTTCGAGGACCTTCGAGAGCAGGATGGGCCCGAACGAGGTCACGGTCGCCCGGATCGGAGTCCCGAGTCCGGAGTCGCCGAGGGTGTAGAACTCCGTCGGGTTCGCCTTCGGGTCCCACTCCTGACCGGCGGCCTCGAGGCGCTTGGTGAGCTTGTCCGAGGGCACCCCGGGCGCCCCGATGCCCGAGAGGTCGCCCTTGATGTCGGAGGCGAAGACGGGAACGCCCGCGCGGGAGAGCTGCTCGGCGAGGACCTGGAGGGTGACGGTCTTGCCGGTGCCGGTGGCCCCGGCGACGAGTCCGTGTCGGTTGAGCATCGAGAGTGGAATCGAGATGGGTACGTCCGGTGCCGGGGTCTCCCCGTCGAGCGCCACCCCCAGGTCGAGGGTGGCGCCGTCGAAGGTGTATCCGGTCTTGAGCGTGTCGATCGCCTCAGTCGTCATGGCCCAATCTTCGCACGAACTCCGCGTGGAGTCTCGTGTCCGGACCCAACTCCGGATGGAAGCTCGCACCCCAGACATCTCCCTGCCTAACGAGGACCGCGGTCCCGTCGTGACGGGCGAGCACCTCGGCGCTTCCGGTGTCGACGATCTGCGGGGCACGGATGAACGTGCCGTCGAAATCCGGGGTCATCCCGGTGATTGTCAGGGGAGCGACGAACGACTCCCGCTGGCGACCGTAGGCGTTGCGGGCGACCGTGATGTCGAGCCCGCCGAGGCGGTCGAAGCCTGCCAGCGAATCATCGGTGAGGCGGTCGGCGAGGAGGATGAGTCCGGCACAGGTGCCGAAGACCGGCAGGCCGTCCCGGATCCTCTCGCCGAGGCGGCCGAAGAGTCCCGTGGGAGCGGCGAGCCTGACCATGGCGCTCGACTCCCCGCCGGGCAGGACGATCCCGTCGAGCCCGTCGAGGTGCTCGGGGCGGGTGACCTTGCGGGTCCCGACCCCCAGGGCGCCGAGCACGCTCAGGTGCTCGCGGAACGCTCCCTGGAGGGCGAGGACGCCGACCGTCACCATCCGCGCTCGGCGAGGCGGTGCGGGGCGGGGACGTCGGCGACGTTGATGCCGACCATGGCGTCGCCGAGACCGCGGGAGGCGGCGGCGACGGCGGCGGGATCGTCAAAGTGGGTCGTCGCCTCGACGATGGCCTTGGCGCGGGCCTCGGGGTTGCCGGACTTGAAGATGCCGGAGCCGACGAAGACGCCGTCGGCGCCGAGCTGCATCATCATCGCGGCATCGGCCGGGGTGGCGATGCCGCCGGCGACGAAGGTGACGACGGGGAGGCGGCCGAGGCTGGCGACCTGCTTGACGAGCTGGTACGGGGCGGCGATCTCCTTCGCTGCGACGTAGAGCTCGTCCTCGCTCTTGGCGCCGAGTGCCCGGATCTCGGAGTTGATCGTGCGCAGGTGGCGCATCGCCTCGGAGACGTCGCCGGTGCCGGCCTCACCCTTCGAGCGGATCATCGATGCGCCCTCCTGGATGCGGCGCAGCGCCTCGCCGAGGTTGGTCGCCCCGCAGACGAAGGGGACGGTGAAGACGGACTTGTCGATGTGGTTGACGTAGTCGGCGGGGGAGAGGACCTCGGACTCGTCGATGTAGTCGACCCCGAGGCTCTCGAGGATCTGCGCCTCGACGAAGTGGCCGATGCGGGCCTTGGCCATGACGGGGATGGAGACGGCGTTGACGATCGAGTCGATGAGGTCGGGGTCGGACATCCGAGCGACACCGCCCTGGGCGCGGATGTCGGCGGGGACCCGCTCGAGGGCCATGACGGCGGAGGCACCGGCGGCCTCGGCGATGCGGGCCTGCTCCTCGTTGACGACGTCCATGATGACGCCGCCCTTGAGCATCTGGGCGAGTCC
Source organism: Brevibacterium sp. LS14 (assembly GCF_012027885.1). Classification (NCBI taxonomy): domain Bacteria; kingdom Bacillati; phylum Actinomycetota; class Actinomycetes; order Micrococcales; family Brevibacteriaceae; genus Brevibacterium; species Brevibacterium sp. LS14. Next base: position 150,317 of record NZ_SJXG01000058.1, on the reverse strand, counting down.
GGTGTTGAGCAGGGTCTGTGTCTCGGTCATTGCTGTGCCTTCGCTTCACTTCTGTCACCCGGATGCCCAGGGGGACGGGCACCCGTGGATGGGTGGGACAAGGGTTTGTCTGCACGTCGGTCGCCGACGTGTCCCCTCCAGGCTAGAGCTCAATGTGGCCCATCGAGAGAGCCAGAATCCATTGAGAACTTTGGGCCAGTAGTGGGTAGCATAGAGCCATGCCCGCACTTCCGCGCTCGACCCGTGAGTCCCTCGGCATCGCACTCGACCACGACTCGCCGCTGCCCGACCAGATCGTCACCGGGATCCGGGACCTCGTCGCGCGCGGGGAGCTGCGGCCGGGAGAGCCCGTGCCTGCGAGTCGGAAGCTCGCCGGCCACCTCGGCGTCTCCCGCGGGACGGTCGAGACCGCGTATGCCCAGCTCGCGGTCGAGGGCTACCTCCTCACGCGGGAACGGTCGGCGACGATCGTCGACCCCGACCTCCCGGCGGCGCTGCTGCGGCGGGCGCAGGCCCCCGCACCGCCCACGGTGCCCCGGCGACCGCCTCGGCGACTCATCGATCTGCGGCCCGGTCACGGCGGCGACGACCCCTTGCGCGATCCCGCGTTCCGCAGGGCCTGGCGGGATGCTCTCGACGTCGACCCGGGCACGACCGATCCGCTCGGACAGCCGGGTGCCCGCTGGGCGATCGCCGATCATCTCCGTCTGCTCCGGGGGATGAGCGTCGACCCGCACGACCTCATCGTCACCAGCGGCTCGCGCGACGGACTGCGGCTGCTCTTCGCCTCGGGTCTGACCGGCCCGATCGGGGTGGAGAACCCCGGCTTCCCCGGGCTGCGACTGGCGATGTCCGATCGCGAGCTCATCCCCTTCGACGTCTCCACCGGACTCGACATCGGGCGGCTCTCGGACCTCGAGGGCCGGGCCGCGGCGATCGTCGTCACCCCGAACCACCAGTTCCCACATGGCACGACGATGCCGGTGAGCACGCGCATCGCGCTGCTGACGTGGGCGGCAGAGGCGGGGATCGTCGTCATCGAGGACGACTACGACAGTGAGGCACGGTTCCAGCGCACCGCGGTGCCCACGCTCTTCGATCTGGCCGGGTCGATGGAGCTCGACGTCGACCTCGTCCACATCGGCACCTTCTCGACCCTGCTGACCACCGCTGTCTCGACCGGGTACGTCGTCGCCCGCGGCGGGCGGTTCGGGACGGCGATGGCCGAGGTGCGTAGTTCGTGGGGACCGGCGATCGCACCCGTGCTCCAGTCCGCGGTGGCCGGCTACCTCGAGTCGGGTGGCCTGCGGCGGCGCATCGCCCGGGGGCGTCGTCGTCTGCGGGCCGCCGAGGCGGTCGTCGCCGAGGTCGGAACTCTGCCCGGACTCGTCCACGAAGGCAGGACGCTCGTCATCGAGACGAGCGCGCGGGAGGCGAGGAGGCTGCAGAGTGAGCTGCTCGAACGCGGTATCCGGGTGGCATCGCTCGCCGACGGCTGGAGCGGTGACAGCGCGGTCCGTCACGGCATCGTCCTCGCGCACTCGAACGTCGAGGCGAGCGTCCTGCGGCGGGTGCTCGGGGAGATCAGGGAGCTCGGCGACGGCGGTGCGTGACATGAGACCGGCGACGCTGCGCGGGTGGGCGGCGAGGCTGCCCCGGGTCAGGCCGCGGGGAACGACGGCGCTCTGAGGAGCCCGCCGCAGAGCCGATAGGATCGAAGCATGATCAAGCCCGTGTACGTCGTCGACGGAATCGTCAAGCTCCTCGCCGCGGTAGCCCTGCTCGTCTTCATGCCCGGGCTCCGGGACTTCTTCCTCGCCCCGACGTGGATCGTCATCACCGCGGCGGTCCTGCTCTTCCTCAGTTCGGCCACGGAGATCTCGTACGGCGTGAGCAAGGGTGCGAGAACCTACTTCTTGCACGTCATGCTCGCCGACTCGGCAGTCATCGTCGCGGTCTTCGTCGGAATCATCCTCGCCGCCGCGGAGAATCCTGCCGGCGGCTACATCCTCTTCGGCGTCCTCGCCCTCGTGTCGCTCGCGATCGCGATCGTCTTCACCACCGGCGCCAACGGCCCCGACTTCGCCGACGAGGCCTGAGCCCGCGCGCCTGTCTTACCCCAGACGCTCGGTCACTCACGCTCGTCGCGCACCCGAGGCCGTCGCCCACCCCGCTCACTCAAGGCGCAGCGCAGATCGCGGGGGTTCCTCGGCCGGCGATCCGCGCTGCGCCTTGACCGAGCGGCAGTGGCGGCTGGGCGCGTGGCTATCCGCGCTGCGCCTTGACCGGGATTGCGCGGCACGGTGGTGGCCTGCGATGAGTGGCACCCCACGGAGATCGCTCGCTGTCTCGGAGATCGCTCGCAGTCTGGGCCCTCAGTCAAGGCGCAGCGCAGATCGCGGGGGTTCCTCGGCCGGCGATCCGCGCTGCGCCTTGACCGAGCGGCGGTGACGGCTGGGCGCGCGGCGATCCGCGCTCCGGCTTGACCGAGCGGAGGTGGCGGCTGGGCGCGTGGCGATCCGCGCTGCGCCTTGACCGAGCGGCGGTGACGGCTGGGCGCGCGGCGATCCGCGCTGCGCCTTGACCGAGGCGCGGTCGGCGCCCTGAGGAATCAGCGGTTGAAGGCGATCGCGGCCCGGTAGCCGGCGGGAACGCCCTCGACGAGGTCGTGGATGTCGACGTCGGGGTGCGGGGACTGCGGCGTCTCACCCGAGCCGATGTAGTCCATGCCGGGATCCCGAGCGAGACCGGTGCTCAGCGCCTTGAGGAATGCCTCCTTGCGCGCCCACACGCGCACGAAGGCCTCAGGCAGGTCCGCCTTGGCGAGGGATTCGAGCTCCTCGCGTTCCTGCGGATGGAGCAGCGTGAGCGCTTCGGCGGCGACGGCGTGGTCGGGCACGGCCTCGAGGTCGATGCCGACCGGATCCTCGGCGACGGTGATGAGGACGAGCCTGCGTGCCCGCGTGACCGAGAACTCGCCGTCGTCGATGCGTGGCTTTCCCGCCGAGTCGAGCCGGATCTCGATTGCCGCGGGGTCCTGGTCGAGGACCGACCCGAGGACGTGGCGGAGAACGACGCGGCCGGCCGCCCAGGTCAGAGCCGCCTCGGCGTCGAACTCTTTGGCATAGTTCTGCTCCTGCTCGGTGAGCACTGAGGCGATCGCCTCGTCGGTGCGCGCCCATGCGGCGGCTCCGGCGGTGTCGGCGAGGACGAACGTAGCGGGAAGATCGGTGGGGAGAACGGTGAAGTCGGGGTGCATCGGGCGGTTCAGCGGCCTGACCTCTCGATCTTCTTCAGGCGGCGGCTGAGCACGAAGATCCGCACCGAGCCGATGATGCCTGCCACGAAGATGCCGCCGATCGCCGCGAAGAGCATCGCGACGCCGAGGGGAAGCTGGAACTGCCAGCCGAAGTACTGGAAGTCGGCGGGCACGTTGTTCTGGAGGATGAAAATGAGGAGTAGGACGACGATGGCCGCGCCGAGGATGAGCGAGATCCACATGCCAGCGGACATTCCGCCGCGCTGCTCCTTGGTGCGCGAGGTCCCCGTCGGCGACTGCCCTGTCGGCGACTGTCCCGCGGGCGACCGCTCTATGGGCGCCTGGCCGGCCGGCGACTGTCCGGCAGGCGTCTGGGACTGGCCGAGCAGCGCATCGGTCTCGGCGAGCAGCTCTTCGGGCGTCTGGGAGCGTCCACGGGGGTCTTGAGAACTCATGGGACCATCATAGATGCTGATGGGCCCATGAGTCAGTGGTGCGATGCGAGTCGCCGGTGTGCTGTGGCCTGCCTCAGACCTTCTCGCTCAGCGTCGCGACGATCCGGTTGAGGGTCTCGGACGGACGCATCGCCGCTTCGGTCTTCGCATCGTCGGGGTTGTAGTACCCGCCGAGGTCGACAGGCGAACCCTGGACGGCGAGCAGCTCGGAGGCGATCGTCTCGGCGTTCTCCTCGAGTTCGGCTGCGACCGGGGCGATCGCGGCGGCGAGCTCGGCGTCCTCGGTCTGCTTCGCCAGCTCCTGCGCCCAGTAGAGGGCGAGGTAGAAGTGACTGCCGCGGTTGTCGATCTCGCCGACCTTGCGCGAGGGCGATTTGTTCTCCTCGAGGAAGCGTCCCGTCGCGGCGTCGAGGGTGTCGGCGAGCACGCCGGCGCGGGCATTGCCGTGGACGTTGAACTCGTGGCGGAACGACTCGGCGAGGGCGAGGAATTCACCGAGCGAGTCCCACCGCAGGTGGTTCTCCTCGACGAGCTGCTGGACGTGCTTGGGTGCGGAACCGCCGGCACCCGTCTCGAAGAGTCCGCCGCCGGCGATGAGCGGGACGACGGAGAGCATCTTCGCCGAGGTGCCGAGCTCGAGGATCGGGAAGAGGTCCGTGTTGTAGTCGCGCAGGACGTTGCCGGTCACGGAGATCGTGTCCTTGCCCTCACGGATCCGGTCGATCGAGAACTGGGTCGCATCGACGGGGTTGAGGATCCGGATGTCGAGGCCCTCGGTGTCGTGATCGCCGAGGTACTCCTCGACCTTCGCCTTGAGGTTGCGGTCATGCGCGCGGGTCTCATCGAGCCAGAACACGGCGGGGGTGTTCGACAGGCGGGCCCGGGTGACGGCGAGCTTGACCCAGTCGCGGACGGGGATGTCCTTCGTCTGGCACGCGCGCCAGATGTCACCGGGGGCCACCTCGGTGCTCATGAGGACGTCACCGGCGGAGTTGCGGACCTCGACGACGCCGGCCTGCTCGATCTCGAAGGTCTTGTCGTGGCTGCCGTACTCCTCGGCCTTCTGGGCCATGAGGCCGACGTTGGGGACGGTGCCCATCGTCGTCGGGTCGTACGCGCCGTTGGCACGGCAGTCGTCGATGACGGTCTGGTAGATGCCGGCGTAGGAGGAGTCGGGGATGACGGCCAGCGTGTCCTGGGTCTGGTCGTCCTTGTCCCACATCTTCCCGCCCACGCGGATCATCGCCGGCATCGAGGCGTCGACGATGACGTCGGAGGGCACGTGGAGGTTGGTGATGCCCTTCGCGGAGTTGACCATGGCGAGTGCCGGACCATCGGCGAGACCCTTCTCGATGCCGGCGCGGACACCCTCGGCCACCTCGGCGAGCAGCTCATCGAGGCCGGCGAGGATCGCGGCGAGGCCGTTGTCGGGGGTGAGCCCCGCCTCGGCGAGGGCGTCGCCGTACTCGGCGAAGACCTCGGGGAAGAACGCCTCGATGACGTGGCCGAAGAGGATGGGGTCGGAGACCTTCATCATCGTCGCCTTGAGGTGGACGGAGAAGAGGATCCCCTCGTCCTTGGCGCGCTGGATCTGCGCGCGGAGGAATTCGTCGAGGGCGGCGACGTTCATCTTCGTCGCATCGACGACCTCGCCGGCGAGCACGGGCAGGGAGTCCTTGAGGACGACCTCGTCGCCGGATTCGGTGACGAGCACGATGCTCAGCGTGTCATCGGCGTCCATGACGACGGACTGCTCGTTCGCGCGGAAGTCGTCGGCACCCATCGTCGCGACGTTCGTCTTCGAGTTCGGCGACCATTCGCCCATCGAGTGCGGGTGCTTCTTCGCGTAGTTCTTCACGGCCTCGGGTGCGCGGCGGTCGGAGTTGCCCTCGCGCAGCACCGGGTTGACGGCCGAACCCTTGACCTTGTCGTAGCGGGCCCTGACGTCCTTGTCCTCGTCCGTCTCGGGCTCCTCCGGGTAATCGGGGAGGTCGTAGCCCTGGGACTGCAGCTCGGCGATCGTGGCCTTGAGCTGGGGGACGGATGCGGAGATGTTGGGGAGCTTGATGATGTTCGCTGCCGGGGTCTTGGCGAGTTCGCCGAGCTCGGTCAGCGCGTCGGCGACCTGCTGGTCGGCGGGGAGACGATCGGCGAACTGGGCAAGCACACGGCCGGCCAGGGAGATGTCCCGGGTCTCGACGTCGACGCCCGCCGAGGTGGCGAAGGCTTCGATGATCGGCTTGAGTGAGTACGTCGCCAGCAGCGGCGCTTCATCGGTGCGCGTGTAAATGATTTTGGCCATGGTGATGGACTGCTCCGAATCGTCGTGGGGTTTGACCTCACCATCCTACCGTTTGGTCCCTTCGCCCCGTTCGGTCGTTCCGCCGAGGCGCTCGCGCCTGTGAGCGCGGTGACTCGCCCTCTCGCCGAGGTGGTCGGAGGCGTAAGTGCGATCGTGTGGTCCCAGCCCGGCTGGGCCCCCTCGCCGAGGCCGTCGGGCCCGCAGCGCGATCGCGGCCTCCCAGCGGGGTGCGTGCGCGGCAGCGACGGTAGAGTGTCGTCGGCACGCACGCGCGGGACCGCGCGGCAGCACGCAGGAATACGGCAGCACGCAGGAATACAGCACGCCGGGACTTGCGCGGCAGCAGACTCGACAGATGGGGGACCAGGTGGCCAAACTCTACTTCCGCTACGGGGCGATGAACTCGGGCAAGTCGACGGCGCTCCTCCAGGCCGCCTTCAACTACGAGGAGCGCGGCCAGCGGGTGCTCCTGGCCAAACCTGACATCGACACGAAGGGCGCCGACGAGATCGTCTCCCGCCTCGGCGTCACCCGCGCCGTCGACTTCCTCATCCCCGCAGGCGCCGATGTCGAGCTCATCTACCGCGAGCACGCCGACTACGTCGACCACGACGCCCTCATCGAATCGATCGACGCCCCCAAGGCCCCGGTCGCGTGCCTCCTCATCGACGAGGCGCAGTTCCTCGAACCCGAGCAGGTCGACTCGCTCATGCGCATCGCCACCGACGCCTCGGTGCCGGTGATGTGCTACGGCATCCGCACCGACTTCCGCACCCGCGCCTTCCCCGGCTCGGCGCGCCTGCTCGAGATCGCCCACACCCTCGAAGAGCTCAAGACCATCTGCCGCTGCGGGAGGAAGGCGATGTTCAACGGCCGCCTCGTCGACGGGCGGTTCATCTTCGACGGCGATCAGGTCGCCATCGACGGCAACGCCGTGACCTACGAATCGCTGTGTCCGCGCTGTTATCTGCGCTATTCCGACGGTAGGCTGTTGACGTGACCGGCGCTCCGGCGCGATCCCGTTGACCTGCGAGTTCACCTGCGACGACCGTCGACGCTCCAGCGAGGACTGTCGACGACCGCTGATCCCGACCCGACGAGCTGATCCCGACCCGACGATGAGGAGCCCTCATGCGCATCGCCCTGCACGCCTTCAACGACAACCCCGGATCTCCTGTCCTCGTCTTCGGCGATGCCCTCGGCACGCGCGTCTCGCTGTGGGCGGCCGTGGCCTCGCGCCTCGTCGATGACCACCAGATCTACCTCTCCGACCTGCCCGGACACACGTTCCCGGTGTCGAAGGAGGAGCTGAGCACCGACTTCACGATCTCCGACCTCGCCGCCGGCCTCGTTCAATCGCTCGAGGACCACGGCGTCGAGTCCTTCACGTACTGCGGTGCCTCGATCTCCGGCGGGATCGGTCTCACCCTCGCCCTCGAACACCCGCAGAAGCTCACCGGTCTCATCGCGTGTTCGACGGCGACGAAGTTCGGCACCGATGTTTCGTGGGCCGAACGGATCACCGAGGTCGAGAACGACGGCACGCAGTCCCTGCTGCCCGACACCGCCGACCGCTGGTTCGCCGCGGGCTTCCTCGAGGAGGACATCGCGACGGGGCCGGCAACGCTCACCGACCTCGCGACCATCGACGACGCCGCCTACATCGCCTGCTGCCGTGCGCTCGCGCTCTACGACCTCACCGGCAAGCTCGGCGCGATCACCACGCCGACGCTCTTCCTCGCCGGCTCGCAGGACCCCGGTTGCACGCCCGAGGCGATGGGGGAGATGCGCGACGCCGTCGACGGCTCAGAGCTCGCGGTCGTCCCCGACTCCGCGCATCTGCTCATGGCCGAGCACCCCGAGATCGTCGCCGACCGTATCCACTCGTTCCTCGCCTCCCGCTAAGGGCGACTGCTCAGCATCCTGAGCAGGGCGAGTACGCCGCTCGATAGCGCGTCGAACCCGCCCGATAGCGCGTCGACGCCGCCCGATAGCGCGTCGACGCCGCCCGATAGCGCGTCGACGTCGCTGAGAGGGCGACGGGCCCGCCGAGACCGCGACGGCCCCGCCGATAGGGCGACGGCCCCGCCGGTAGGGCGACGGCCCGACCGCGACGGCCCCGCTCGTGGCGTCGGCCGGGCCTCACACCGACAGCCTCATCCCCGCCCGAGCATGATCCCGCGCGTCACCCCCGGTTGCTACGATGACAGGGACAGCTGTAGTCCAGCCGGCTCGCCGAGGAGCTCACCGTGAACGAGAACCAGACCACGCCGATGTCGACCGAGATCGCGGAGAAGTCACCGGGAGAGCGGGCCCCGGGGTTCCCGCTCAAGACCGTGCGGATCCGGTGGACCGGCTTCTTCCTCGGCCTCATCCTCTCCACGCTCGTCTACGCGATCATGCCCGACTCGGTCGCCCACGACGCGAGGCTCACCGCCGGGGTCGCCGTCCTCATGGCCGTGTGGTGGATGACCGAGGCCCTGCCGATCCCGGCGACCTCACTCGTCCCCCTCGTCGCCTTCCCCGTCTTCGGCTCCGAGATCGAGATGGCCGACGTCGGCGCCTCCTACGGCAACCCGATCATCTTCCTCTTCCTCGGCGGATTCCTCATCGCCCTGTCGATGCAGCGGTGGAACCTCCACCGGCGCATCGCGCTCTTCACCCTCAGCCTCATGGGCAACAGGCCCGGCCCGATGATCGCGGGGTTCATGATCGCCACCGGGTTCATGTCGATGTGGGTCTCGAACACGGCGACGGCCGTGATGATGCTGCCGATCGGCATCTCCGTGCTCATGATCGTCGCCAAGGTCGTCGGATCTGCGATCACCCCCGCCGAGGCGACCGACCGGTCCGACTCGAAACGGTCGTCAGCGACAACCGAGGGTTCGGCTCCCGACGCCGGCACTGGTGCTGACACTGGCACTGGCGCTGACACTGCCTCCGGCGCCGATTCGGGCCCCGACTCCGAGGTGGGCCTCGGCCACGTCGTGAAGTCGAACTTCGGCACCGCGCTCATGCTCGGCATCGCCTACGCCGCCTCGATCGGATCGCTCGGCACGATCATCGGCACCCCGCCGAACACGTTCCTCGTCGCCTACCTCAAGGACAACCACGACATCTCGATCGGCTTCGGACAGTGGATGCTCGTCGGCGTCCCCCTGGCCGTGGTGATGATGGCGATCGCATGGTTCCTCCTCGTCAAGGTCCTCTTCAAGCCCGAGATCGACGAGATCCCCGGCGGCCGCGAACTCATCCGCGAGGAGCTGGCCAAGCTCGGCCCGATGTCGACGGGCGAGAAGCTCGTCCTCGGCATGTTCGTCCTCGCCGCGGTCAGCTGGATCACGATCCCGCTCATCTTCGAGGACCCGCCCATCAGCGATGAGGGCATCGCCATGGTCATCGGCCTCCTCCTCTTCCTCATCCCCGGAGGGGCGAACCGCGGCGTCCGCCTCCTCGACTGGGAGACCGCGGAGAAGCTGCCGTGGGGCGTCCTCCTCCTCTTCGGCGGTGGTCTCGCCCTCTCCGCACAGTTCTCCTCCTCGGGCCTGACCGAATGGATCGGCGAGGCCTCCGCCGGCCTCGGGGTCCTGCCGCCCATCCTCATCGTCGCCGTCTTCGCTGCGATTATCCTCTTCCTCACGGAGCTGACGTCGAACACGGCGACGGCCGCGACGTTCATCCCCGTCGTCGGCGGAGTCGCGCTCGGCCTCCAGCTCGACCCGCTGCTCCTCACGATCCCCGTCGCGCTCGCGGCGACCTGTGCGTTCATGCTGCCGGTGGCCACCCCGCCCAACGCCGTCGCCTACGGGTCGGGGTACGTGACGATCGGGCAGATGGTCAAGGGCGGCATCTGGCTCAACCTCGTGGGCATCGTCCTCATCACCGCGACGGTCTTCCTCCTCGCCGTTCCCGTCTTCGGCATCATGATGTGACGCTTCATGAGGTGAGACGAGCATCTTTCAGGCAGACTTGTGACCATGGCTGAACTCTTCACCCCGATGACGCTGCGCGGACTGACGATCGAGAACCGGATCTGGCTCGCTCCCATGTGCCAGTACTCGTGCGAGGCCGAGGACGGCATGCCCGGCAGCTGGCACCTCGTCCATCTCGGAGCGCGCGCGACCGGCGGATTCGGGCTCATCCTCACCGAAGCCTCGGCGGTCGTTCCCGAGGGCAGGATCTCCCCGCAGGACGCCGGGATCTGGAGCGACGACCACGCCGCGGCGTGGACGCCCGTCGTCGACTTCGTCCACTCGCAGGGGACCCCGATCGGCATGCAGCTCGCCCACGCCGGACGCAAGGCGAGCACCTACCGGCCCTTCGACGGCAACCCGCGCGGCACCGTTCCCGAGTCGGAGGGCGGATGGCAGCCGGTGGGCGCGAGCCCGATCGCCTACCCCGGGTACACCGAGCCGACGGAGATGACGGAGGACGACATCGCCGAGGTGGTCGCCGCCTTCGCTGCGGCCGCGAAGCGCGCCATCGGGGCCGGCTTCGACCTCGTCGAACTCCATGCCGCCCACGGCTACCTCCTCCATTCGTTCCTCTCCCCGCTGTCGAACCAGCGCACCGACCGCTACGGCGGTGATCTCGAGGGACGGTCCCGTCTGCTCCTCGAGACCTACGATGCCGTGCGCGCGGCCGTCGGTGAGGATGTTCCCGTCTTCGTCCGGCTCTCGGCGAGCGAATGGACCGAAGGGGGATTCGACATCGCCGAGGCGGTCGAGGTCTCCCGTGCCCTCGACGCCCGCGGGGTCGACGTCATCGACGTGTCCTCGGGCGGAAACGTTCCCGTGAAGGTCCCCGTGGGACCCGGCTATCAGGTGCCGCTGTCGGCGGCGATCAGGGACGCGGGCGCGACGACGGCGACCGTCGGCCTCATCACCGAACCCGGTCAGGCGGAGACGATCCTCGCATCAGGCCAGGCCGATGCGATCCTGCTCGCCCGTGTGGCCCTGCGCGAACCTGCGTGGCCGCAGCGGGCGGCCCATGAACTCGGCGAAGAGCCGGGGCCGTATCCACCGCAGTATGTGAGGGGCAGATGGTGAACACGATCGAGACAGAGCACGTCGTCGTCCGTTGGATCTCCGTGTCGGAGATGGAGAACAACGTCTATCTCATCACGGCGAAGGAGACGGGGGCTCAGGTCCTCATCGACGCCGCCGACGACATCGACGCGATCGAGGAGCTGCTTGGTGCCGGAGCCGAGGACACGAGCGCGACACCGGTCCTGCAGGCGATCATCACGACGCATCGCCACTGGGACCACATCCGCGCCTTGCCGGCGGCAGCGAAGAGGCACCCGGATGCGATGACGATCGCCGGGGCCGCCGATGCCGCGGCGATCGCCGAGGCCAAAGGGGTGGAGATCGCGCACACCGTCGAGCACCTCGACGTCGGTGACTTCGGCGGGTTCGTCCTCCAGGCAATCGCCCTGTGCGGACACACGCCGGGATCGATCGCCCTGCTGCTGCGCGACGGGGGAGAGACGATCCTCTTCTCCGGGGATTCGCTCTTCCCCGGCGGACCCGGCAAGACGTGGTCGCCGGAGGACTTCACCTCGCTCATGGACGACCTCGAGGAGCGGGTCTTCGACCAGCTGCCCGATGACACGCAGGTGCTGCCGGGACACGGCGCGCCGACGACTCTCGGTGCCGAGCGCGGTCAGTTGGGGGAGTGGCGCGAACGCGGCTGGTGACCGGAACCTGATCGTCAGTACTCCCCGGCACCCGATCTCAGGGCAGGGTCACCAGCGCGGCACGGCCATGAAGCCGAGGATCGCCCAGACGATCGCGACGGCCAGCGCTGCGATCACCGGCACATTCCACACCTGGGTGATCGTGCGCTCTCCGCGAGGGTTGGCCAGCTGCGCCTCGTTCAGGCGCGCATGGTGGTCGAGGACGGTGTCGACCGCGGGACTCGGCTCGTCGACGAGTCGGCGGATCCCGTGGGCGTCCTTCTCCATCTTCTTGCCCCGACCCGCGAGCGGCCACGATGAATAGCTCTTCTCGTGTGTGCGCACGCTCAGTCCGAAATGGGTGTCGAAGCCGTCGACGAGGTTCCACGGCACAGTGATCGTGGTGAGCGGGTTGACGAGGACGATCTCCTGCGGTCGCAGTTCGACCCGGGGGTGCCGGTAGAGCGCCCAGACGCCGACGAAGAGCAGCACCGGGATCCCTGCGACGGCGAGGCCGCGAAGGGTGAAGTCGCCGACAACGATCGAGCCGATGCCGATCGCCGCGACGGCCGCTACGAGGACGAAGAGGACGGTCGATCCCGTCGTTCTCACGATTCGGGTCTCGTCGGGTCCGATCTCACTGTTTGCCATCCGAACATCCTATCCACTGAGACCCGAGGGTCGATCACTGTGGCCTGGGTCTCGAAACGGTAACGATTCGAGATATGGCTCACATTGTGGACTCAGTCACAGTGACGTGTGAATTAACTTTGAGGCAATCCATGCAGAAGCATGAACGAGGTCACATTCCCGATGGCGGGCCGTGTGACCGCAGCGCATCCCGAATCCGGGAGGCGAGCACGTGGGCGCGAGCCCAGAGAACAACAAGGAGAGAACGTGAACAAGCGCTTCCTCGCAGCCGGTGCCTCAGTTGCCGCAGCAGCAATGGTGCTTTCTGCCTGCACCCCTCCCGGTGGTGGCAATGACGATCAGGCCTCGGAGAACTCGATCCTCAACATCGGGTGGAACGAGTCCTTCCGTTCGATGAACACGATGACGGCCAACGGCAACGCGGTCTCGAACGCCATTCTCACCTACATGATGAATGACAACTTCAAGTACTACGACGAGAATCTGGAGTTGCAGGACGGCTCACTCGGCTCGGTCGAGCGGGTCTCCGAGGATCCGCTCAAGGTCAAGTACACGTTCAACGACAACGCGAAGTGGTCGGACGGCACGCCGGTCGACGCCGCGGACCTCGCTCTCACCTGGGCGGGCACCTCGGCGAACTTCAACACGGTCGACTCGAACAACAACGACGACGGCACCGTCAAGGAGAACGACGAGAGCACCGTCTACTTCGACTCCTCGTCGATCGGCCCCGCTCTCATCAAGGACTTCCCCGAGGTCTCCGAAGACGGCAAGGAGATCACCTTCGAGTACTCCAAGCCCTTCGCCGACTGGGAGCTCACCTTCGGCGTCGGCGCCGACGGCGTCGGCGTGCCGGCGCACATCGTCGCGAAGAAGGCGCTGGGAGAGGAAGACCCTGCCGCGGGCAAGCAGGCCATCCTCGACGCGATCAAGAACAAGGACACAGCAGCCCTGTCGAAGATCTCGAATGTCTGGAACACCGGCTTCGACTTCACCTCGATGCCCGACGACGAGGACCTCCTCGTCCACAACGGCCCGTACAAGATCACGGACTTCCAGGAGGGCCAGTACATCACGGTCCAGAAGGACGAGAACTACTCGGGTCCCGTCAAGCCCAAGGTCGACACCATCACGGTGCGCTACAACGGCGACCCGATGGCGATGGTGCAGGCGGTCGAGAACGGCGAGGTCGACATGACCCAGCCGCAGGCGACCGCTGACGTCCTCTCCGCCGCCGAGGGCATCGACGGCGTCACGGTCGACGCCGCTGACGGTGCGACCTACGAGCACGTCGACTTCACCTTCGACAACAACGGTCCGTTCGATCCGAAGTCCTACGGCGGCGACGAGGAGAAGGCGAAGAAGGTCCGGCAGGCCTTCCTCAAGACGGTTCCCCGCGCGGAGATCGTCGACAAGATCATCAAGCCGCTCAACGAGAACGCCGTGGTGCGCGATTCCTTCACCCAGGTGCCCGGTTCGCCGATGTACGACGGCATCGTCAACGGCAACGGGATGAAGGCCGACTACTCGGACGTCAACACCGACGAGGCGAAGAAGCTCCTCGACGAGGTCGGCGGCGAGATCAAGCCCGTGCGCATCATGTACGACAACACGAACTCGCGTCGTCAGCAGGAGTTCCAGCTCATCAAGGAATCGGCTGAGAAGGCCGGCTTCAAGATCGAAGACGTCGGCGACGTCAACTGGGGCACCCGCCTCGGCGACGGCACGTACGATCTCTCGCTCTTCGGCTGGCAGTCCGAGGACACCGGAATCACCTCGAGCGATGCGAACTACCGGACCGGTGCGCAGAACAACTACGGCGGGTACTCGAACGAGAAGGTCGACAAGATCCTCGACGAGATGCTCACCGCTGACGAAGCGAACGCCGAGAAGCTCTCGATCGATCTGGAGAAGCAGCTCACCGACGACGCCTTCGGTGCTCCGATCTTCCAGTTCCCGGAGCTGACGATCTACAACGACAGCGTCAAGAACGTGAAGTCGACGTCCGTGTCGCCGACGATGTTCTGGAACTACTGGGAGTGGGAGAAGAACTGATTCGCATCTGATGCGATCGGCTTCTCACCTTCTCAGCTGCTGTGGGGATCACATCAGTGATCCCCACAGTGGCGTGCTCGCACAGACGGAATCGGACACACCATGATCAAGTTCATTCTCAGACGTCTCCTGTCGACGGTCATCGTTCTGCTCGTCGTCACGTTCGTCCTCTATCTCCTGCTCAACGTCGCCCTCGACTTCTTCTGGGACCTGCGCTCGAGCACCTCCCCGAACATCGAAGCACTCTATGAGTCCCGTATCAGGCTCCTCGATCTCGAGACACCCGCGGTCGTCCGCTACTTCAAGTGGCTCGCCGGTGCCAGCGGATGCCTCATCGGCCAGTGCGACCTCGGCATCGCGTGGAAGAGCGGTCAGGAAGTCACCTACCTGCTCCAGGGCGCGATCATCAACACGATCAAGCTCATCACGGCCTCGACGATCGTCGCCATCATCCTCGGCATCGCCGTCGGCATGATCTCGGCCATCCGCCAGTACTCGGGCTTCGACTACTTCATCACCTTCGTCTCGTTCCTCCTCTACTCGCTGCCCGTCTTCTGGGTCGCGGTTCTGCTCAAGCAGTACGGGGCGATCGAGATCAACAACTTCATCAATGATCCGACACTGGACAGCTGGTGGCCGATCATCATCTTCTGCCTCGCGATGGGCCTGTTCTGGATGGGCGCACTCGGCGGGGGCAAGAAGCGGCGGATCATCACCTTCGCCGCCGCGACGCTCGTCACCTTCGGCACGATCTACTACATCCTCGCGAGCGGGTGGCTGCAGCAGCCGACCATCGGAGTCGTCGGCGTCGTCGTCATCGGCGTCGGTGCGGCGATCGTCATGACGTTCCTCTCGACGGGTTTGAAGAACAAGCGCGTCCTCTACGCCACACTCACGTGCGCCGTCATCGGAGCCCTCATCTACATGCCGCTCCAGTACCTCTTCTACTACCAGGAGATGAACTGGCTGTGGATGTTCGGCCTCCTCGTCGTCGCCATCGGCGTGGCCATCGGCGTCGGCCTTGCCTTCCGCGGACCCGACCCGTGGGACACCGCGCGCACGACGGTCTTCACGACGCTCATCATCGCCGTGACGATCTTCGCCGACCGCGTGCTCCAGGGCTGGTCGGAGTACTCGAGAAGCCCCGCGATCAACAACCGTCCGATCGCGACGATCGGGGCCTCCGCACCGAACGTCAACGGCGATTTCTGGATCACGAACCTCGACTCGTTCACCCACCTCCTCCTGCCGTCGATCGCCCTCGTCCTCATCTCCTTCGCGTCGTACACCCGCTACACCCGCGGGTCGATGCTCGAGGTCATGGGACAGGACTACATCCGCACCGCGCGGGCCAAGGGACTCAACGAGCGCACCGTGATCATGCGCCATGCGCTGCGCAACGCGCTTCTGCCGCTCGCCTCGATCATCCCCGTCGACGTCATCACGATGATCGGCGGTGCGGTGATCACGGAGACGATCTTCGGCTGGAACGGCATGGGCAAGCTCTTCATCGACTCGATGAATCGCGCTGAGCTCGACCCGATCATGGCCTACATCCTCATCACGGGCCTCCTCGCCATCATCGCCAACCTGGTCGCGGACTTCCTCTACGCCGTCCTCGACCCGAGAATCCGAGTGAACGCATGAGCATCGACGACAAAGAACAGAGCCCGATCGCCACCGACAGCGTCGGTGAGAACGCGATCGAAGCCAAGGAGACCGAAGGCCTCTCGCAGGGGAAGATCGTCTTCCGGAAGTTCCTCCGGCACAAAGGCGCGATGGTGGGACTCATCGTCCTCTTCCTCGTCACCGTCTTCGCCTACTCGGCCCAGGGCATCGGCCCGATCCCGGGCTGGTGGATCTTCAACCACACGGCCTCCAATCCGATCGTCAATCCGGGCGGCGCGCCGACGTGGACGCTGCAGAACTTCTTCTCCCCGGGAGAGCACCCGTTCGGTCAGGATGAGATCGGCCGGGACAACTTCGCCCGCGTGATGAAGGGCACCCAGATCTCCATCATGGTCATGCTCATCATCGGCATCGTGGCGCTCATCATCGGCACGATCGTCGGCGCGCTGGCTGGTTACTACCGGGGTTGGGTCGACTCACTGCTCATGCGCGTTACCGACGGCTTCATCATCCTTCCCGTCATCGTCGTCGGCGCCATCCTCGGCAAGCTCGTCTCGGGCACCGGAGGCGCGATGCTCGGACTCGTCCTCGGCGCGATCCTCTGGACCGGCCTGGCGCGACTCGTCCGCGGTGACTTCCTCTCCCTGCGCGAACGCGAGTTCGTCGACTCCGCCCGAGTCGCCGGCGCGAGCGACTTCCGGATCATGTTCAAGCACATGCTCCCGAACGCGATGGGCGTCATCATCGTCAACACGACGCTGCTGATGAGCCAGGCGATCGTCCTCGAGGCGTCGCTGAGCTTCCTCGGCTTCGGCATCTCTCCGCCGGACATCTCACTCGGGCAGCTCATCAGCGAATACCAGACCTCGTTCGCGACCCGCCCGTGGCTGTTCTGGTGGCCCGGTCTCTTCATCATCGTCATCGCTCTGTGCGTGAACTTCATCGGCGACGGTCTCCGCGACGCGTTCGACCCCCGCATGAAGACGATCCCGAGCTGGCGGAAGATGAAGAAGGCCGAGCGCATGGCGAAGAAGGGGGACAAGTGATGACCGAGCAGAACACGACTGAGTCGACCACCGGTGCGAAGTCACCGATCCTCGACGTCAAGGACCTCGGAGTCCACTTCTGGGTGAGCGACGAATGGTGGATGGCAGCCGAGGGACTCACGTACACGGTGAATGCGGGCGAAGTGCTCGCGATCGTCGGTGAGTCCGGTTCCGGCAAATCGCAGTCGAGCATGTCCCTGCTCGGTCTGCTGCCGAGCAACGGCCGGGCCACCGGCTCGGCGAAGCTCGGCGACAAGGAGCTCATCGGGATGCCGCAGGAGCGGATGCAGCACATCCGCGGCAACGACATCTCGGTGATCTTCCAGGAGCCGATGACCGCGCTCAACCCGGTCTACACGGCGGGCTTCCAGATCATGGAGACCCTCCGCGTCCACCTCGACATGGGTCCGAAGGAGGCGAAGGAGCGCGCTCTCGAGCTCATGCGCCTCGTCGAGATCCCGGAACCGGAGGAGCGGTACAACTCGTTCCCCCACCAGCTCTCGGGCGGTCAGCGCCAGCGCATCATGATCGCGCAGGCGCTTGCGTGCCAGCCGAAGCTGCTCATCGCCGACGAGCCGACCACGGCGCTCGACGTCACGGTGCAGGCGGAGATCCTCAAGCTCATGCGCGAGCTGAAGTCGAAGCTCGATGCCGGCATCATCCTCATCACGCACGACATGGGCGTGGTCGCGGACATGGCCGACCGCATCATCGTCATGCGTTCGGGCAAGGTCGTCGAGTCGGGGACGGCGGATGAGATCTTCTACAACCCGCAGCACCCGTACACGAAGCAGCTCCTCGAAGCCGTGCCCCACCTCGGCACCGAGATCGAAGGGCAGGCGTTCGGTACGGATCTCCACGACGTCGAGGAGGCCATCCACGAACTCGAGGAGACCTTCGCGGACGAGTCCGGGGGCGACGATCTCGGCGCCGGATCGGTGGCCGACAACGATGCCGAGGCCACTGCCGTGTCGACAGGGGAGGCTTCGCATCCTCACATAGAGATGGATTCGACGGAGACCTACTACCATCCTGGGTCGCAGGCGGACTTCTCGCAGCCCTCGGCACTCCAGCTGCGGGATGCGGCGATCGAGTACCCCGCGGTCGGGCGGAAGAAGGCGTTCCGCGCCGCTCACCACATCAACCTCATGATCGCTCCCGGTGAGGTCGTCGGCCTCGTCGGCGAGTCGGGATCGGGCAAGACGACGATCGGCCGCGCGGCCCTCGGCCTCCTGCCCACCGTCGAAGGCGACATGGTCGTCAACGGCAAGAGCATCAAGGGGCTGACCAACAAGCAGATGCGGCCGCTGCGCAAGGAGGTGGGGATCGTGTTCCAGGACCCCGGCTCCTCGCTCAACCCGCGCCTGCCCATCGGCGAGTCGATCGGCGAACCCCTCTACCTCCACGAGGGGATGAAGGGTCCGGCGCTCAACAAGCGCGTCGAGGAGCTCCTCCACGCGGTCGAGCTGCCGACGTCGATGCGCAACCGCTACCCGCACGAGCTCTCGGGCGGTCAGCGTCAGCGCATCGGCATCGCCCGTGCGCTCAGCCTGCGGCCGAAGCTGCTCATCGCCGATGAGCCGACCTCGGCGCTCGACGTCTCCGTCCAGGCGAAGGTCCTCGACCTCTTCGAGAGCCTCCAGGCGCTCTACGGGTTTGCGTGCCTCTTCATCAGCCACGATCTCGCTGTCGTCGAGCGCATCGCCTCCCGCATCGCCGTCATGCGGCACGGGTACCTCGTCGAGATCGGGCAGGCCTCGCAGGTCGTGGCCAACCCGGTCCATCCCTACACGCAGCGCCTGCTCTCCGCGGTTCCGGTTCCGGATCCCAAGGAGCAGCGCAAGCGCCGGGAGGCCCGCGACGCCGTGCTCGAGGCGACGATGAACGCCTGAGCAGGACCGCCTCGGCGTCGGTGCCGGGGATGGCAGTCTCCGCGAGGCGGATCCGGTTCGATCTCAGCTCTGATGTCGAACCGGATCCGCCTCGCTGGCGTCCGAGGGCTGACACGGGAGGGCCGACACCGGCGGGCCGGCACCGGAGGAGCCCGAAACCACCTGTGAATCGGGCGACCTGCGCGGTGCGTATAATTGTGTGTTGGGTCCGGTCCGGACCACCCTCCCTACCTAAGGCTATTGATGACTGAAGCTCCCACGCGCCGGGACAACCGCCGCAACGTGGCGATCGTCGCCCACGTCGACCACGGTAAGACCACCCTCGTCGACGCCATGCTCCGGCAGACCGGTGTCTTCAACGAGCACGGTGACTTCGCCGAGCGCGTGATGGACTCCGGCGACCTCGAGCGGGAGAAGGGGATCACGATCCTCGCGAAGAACACCTCGGTGCTCTACAACGGACCCTCCGCCGGTGACGAGCCCATCGTCATCAACGTCATCGACACCCCGGGCCACGCCGACTTCGGCGGTGAGGTCGAACGCGGACTGTCCATGGTCGACGGCGTCGTCCTCCTCGTCGACGCCTCCGAGGGCCCGCTGCCCCAGACCCGCTTCGTCCTCCGCAAGGCTCTCGCGGCGAAGCTGCCGGTCATCCTCGTCATCAACAAGACCGACCGGGCTGACGCCCGCATCGACGGTGTCGTCGAGGACTCGCAGGACCTGCTCCTCGGCCTCGCCTCCGACCTCGCCGACGAGGTCCCCGACCTCGACGTCGACGCCGTCCTCGACGTCCCCGTCGTCTTCGCCGCCGCGAAGGTCGGAGCGGCCTCGCTCGACCAGCCCGCCGACGGCGAGGTCCCGGACAACCCGGACCTCGAGCCGCTGTTCAAGACGATCATCGAGACCATCCCGGCCCCGGAGATCAACGCCGACGGCGTCCTCCAGGCGCACGTGACGAACCTCGACGCTTCGCCGTTCCTCGGCCGTCTCGCCCTCCTGCGGATCTTCGGCGGCACCCTGAAGAAGGGCCAGCAGGTCGCGTGGGCCCGCGGTGACGAGATCAGCTCCGTGAAGATCACCGAGCTCCTCGAGACGCAGGGACTCGACCGGGTTCCCGCCACCGAGGCGTCGGCCGGTGACATCGTCGCCGTTGCGGGCATCCCCGACATCATGATCGGCGACACCCTCACCGACATCGACAACCCGAAGCCGATGCCGGCGATCGTCATCGACGATCCGGCGATCTCGATGACCATCGGCATCAACACCTCGCCGCTGGCCGGTCGTGAGAAGGGCACGAAGGTCACCGCCCGCATGGTCAAGGACCGCCTCGACGCCGAACTCGTCGGCAACGTCTCCCTCAAGGTCCTGCCCACCGAGCGTCCCGACGCCTGGGAGGTCCAGGGGCGCGGTGAGCTCGCGCTCGCGATCCTCGTCGAGCAGATGCGCCGTGAGGGCTTCGAGCTCACCGTCGGCAAGCCCCAGGTCGTGACCAAGCAGGTCGACGGCCAGACCCAGGAGCCCTTCGAGGACCTGACGATCGACGTGCCGGAGGACTACCTCGGCGCCGTCACCCAGCTCATGGCCAGCCGCAAGGGCGTCATGTCGACGATGACGAACCACGGCACCGGCTGGGTGCGGATGGAATTCACCGTCCCCGCCCGCGGCCTCATCGGCTTCCGCACCCGGTTCCTCACCGAGACCCGCGGCACCGGCATCGCCAACTCGATCTCCGCCGGCTACGGACCGTGGGCCGGCCACATCGAGTTCCGGACCAACGGCTCGCTCGTGGCCGACCGCGCCGGAGCCGTCACCCCGTACGCGATGATCAACCTCCAGGAGCGCGGTTCCTTCTTCGTCGAACCGACCTCCGAGGTCTACGAGGGCCAGATCGTCGGCGAGAACTCCCGGGCCGATGACATGGACGTCAACATCACGAAGGAGAAGAAGCTGACGAACATGCGCTCAGCCTCCGCGGACTCCTTCGAGAACCTCGTGCCCCCGCGCAAGCTCACGCTCGAGGAGAGCCTCGAATTCGCCCGTGAGGACGAATGCGTCGAGGTCACCCCGTCCGCCGTGCGCATCCGCAAGGTCGAACTCGACCAGAAGGAGCGCGCGAAGATCTACGCGAAGCTGCGTCGTCAGAACGCATGATCACGCCGCGGATCCTCTTCGTCCACGCCCACCCCGATGACGAGACCATCGCCACGGGAGGCACGATCGCAGCCCTGACCGCCGAAGGCGACCAGGTCACCGTGCTCACCGCCACCCGCGGTGAGGGCGGAGAGGTCATCCCGCCGGAGATGAAGGCCCTCGAGGGCGACCGGGCCGGGCTCGCGTCCGTGCGGGAGTCCGAGATCGCCGAGGCGATGCGGTCCCTCGGCGTCACCGACCACCGGTTCCTCGGCACTCGCCGAGGCGGTGCGGTGACCCTGCCCGAGCGTCGTTTCGAGGACTCGGGGATGGAATGGGGGCCCGAGGGCCACGCCGTGCCGGCAGCGTCGATGCCCGCAGGCGCCCTGTGCGCGGCGTCGACCGACGAGGTCGCCGACTACATCGCCGCCGTCATCGACGAGGTCCGCCCGCACGTGGTCATCACGTACTCGGCCAACGGCGGCTACGGCCACCCCGACCACGTCCGCGTCCACGACGCGACCGTCGCGGCCGTCGAGAAGGCGACCTGGCGGCCCGGTCGGCTGCTCTTCGTCGAGATCCCCGCCGAGGTGGCCAGGGCGTCCTTCGATCCGCGCCAGTCCGGATTCTCCGAGACCGGGTTCGCCCAGGCGCAGACGATTCCGACGATGGCGCCGGTCGGCGAGATCGTCGTCGCCCAGAACGTCGCAGGCGTCCGCGATGCCCGCCGGAGGGCGTTGGCCGCGCACCGCACGCAGGTGAGCCTCAGCGGTGACTTCATGGCCCTGTCCAACGGCATCGGCACGAAGCCCGCCGACCACGAGTACTACTCCCTCGGCGCCGGCGCCCCGTTCCCCGCGGAGACCCAGAGCTCGGGACTCGCCTCGCACGTCCTCGCCGGCCTCGACCTCGATGCTCTCGAGGACGCGAACGCGGCCGGAGCCCCCCGGCGTCGCCGCGAGCCGAAGAAGCCCGGTGTCTTCGCCTTCATCCATGCGGGACTCCTCGGCCTCCTCATCGGCCTCCTCGGGGGATTCCAGCATCTCAACGTCTCGGTCGTCCGCCTCGGCGAGACCCCCGCGATCGTGCCCTGGGGACTCGGACTCGGACTGCTGCTCGCCCTGTGCGGCCTCTGGCACCTCAAATCGATGTACCGGTCCACCGCACCGATGCTCGTCGCCGCGATCGTCATCGCCGTCGTCTCCTACATCCTCGGCCAGCCGGAGTGGCTGCCGGGATCCGACATCGTCGTCACCGGCACCCTGCGGTCGGTGGTGTGGCTGCTCGGCCCCATGGTCATCGCGGCCGTCCTCGCCTTCGTCCCCGTCCGCAGCCGGGCGCAGAGATCCCTCTAGGACTCCGCTCCCGGACAGAGCCTTCCCCGACCAGACTCAGATCCCCTCGATAGACTTGGAAGAATGATGTCCACCCAGACCCTCGCAGGCAGCGCGCCTGATCCCTCGGCCGGCACCTCGGCGGGCAGGCGCAAGCGACCCTGGATCATCGCGCTCCTCATCCTCGTCGGGCTCGCCGTCGTCTACCTCGCGATCGGCTTCTTCAGCGGCCGGGTCGTCGCCCCCGGCACGACCGTGGCCGGCGTCGACATCGGCTCGCAGAGCGCAGCCGATGCGAAGTCGACCCTTGAGGACGCCCTCGGGGAGAAGGCGAAGCAGGAGATCGAGCTCAGCGCCAAGGAGGCCACGGCGACGATCGATCCGGTGAAGTCGGGACTGGCACTCGACGTCGACGGCACCGTCGCCCAGGTCACCGGGTTCACACTCAACCCTGCCATCCTCGCCGACCGGCTCTTCGGCGACAATGAGGTCTCACCCGTCCTCGCTGTCGACGACGCGACCTTCGACAAGAGCGCCGAGGCGGCCGCGAAGGGACTCGAGGTCGAACCCGTCGATGCGGAGCTGAGCTACGACAAGACGACGCCTGCGGTCAAGGACGCCGTGACCGGGCAGAGCGTGAGCGTGGAGAACATCCGCTCCGCCGTCGCCGCACAGTGGCTGGTCAAGGACAATCCGCTGCCCGTCGTCGTCGACGAGGTCGAACCCGACATCACGACCGCTGAAGCCAAGGACGTCGCCGACGGCTTCGCCGCCGATGCGGTCAAGGCCGACGTCACCGTCAAGGCCGTACCCGGCAAGGACGCCGACTCCGACGTCAAGGGCGGGGACCTGACGATCTCGCCGACGACGATCGCGAAGACCCTGAGCTTCGAGGCGAAGGACTCGAAGCTCGTGCCGAAGTTCGACGCCGAGAAGCTGCAGAAGCGGGCACTCGACGAGAACGAGGAGATCGGACGTCCCGCCAAGGACGCGACCTTCAAGGTCGTCGACGGCAAGCCGCAGGTCGTCGACTCCGAACCCGGCATCGGCATCAAGCCCGACGACCTCTCGAAGGCCGTGACCGATGCGATCAACGGCGACACCGCAGCCGCCGAGGTGACCCTGGCCTCCGTCGAACCGGAGTTCACGACCGAGGACGCGAAGAAGGTCGACGTCTCGCAGACCGTCTCGGAGTTCTCCACCCCGTACAAGTCCGATCCCAACCGCGACAACAACCTCCGCGTCGCCTCGAAAGAGGTCTCGGGCACGGTCCTTCAGCCCGGCGAGCAGTTCTCCCTCAATGAGACGCTCGGCCCGCGGACCGCGGCCAACGGCTACAAGCCCGCAGGCGTCATCTCCGAAGGGCAGATGAAGGAGGACTTCGGCGGAGGAGTCTCGCAGGTGTCGACGACCCTGTTCAACGCCGCGTTCTTCGCCGGCTTCGAACTCAACGAGCATCAGGCGCATTCGCGCTACATCTCCCGCTACCCGGAGGGCCGGGAGACGACGCTCGACTACACCTCGATCGACCTCAAGTTCACGAACAACCAGAAGACCCCCGTCGTCCTCGACATGTACCTCTCGGGCGGAAAGGTCTACGCGAAGGTCTACGGAGTCAAGTACTACGACGTCGAAGCCGACTCTTCGGGCCGGTACGCCTTCACCTCGCCGGCGACGGTGACCGAGTCCGGTCCGTCGTGCACCCCGCAGTCACCGCGCGAGGGCTGGTCGATCAAGATCACGCGGACGATGAAGGAGATCGCGACCGGACGGGAGACGAAGGACTCCTTCGTCACGACCTACCGACCGGTCAACAAGGTCGAGTGCAAGTAGCTCTGCTGCACGGACAGGCTCAGGCCTGCTTCGCGTACCAGCACCGGTGGCGCACGCTCGCGCCCAGCGACGTGAAAAGCCCGAGCGACGCCTCGTTGGCCGCTTCGACGTCGACGAGGTAGGAGCGGACTCCGCGCTGGGCGAGCAGGGCTGCGGCAGCCCGTGCGACCGAGCGTCCGGCTCCGCGCCGACGCAGGTCGGGGCGGGTGACGAGGTTGGTGATGACGCCCCACTTGCTCCGTTCGACGACTCGGCACGTCGCGACCATCGTCCGCGAGCCGTCGGGATGCTGAGCCCACGCGGTGACGAACTGGCATGGGTCATCGGTCTCGATGAGCGCCCGGAAGGCGTCGATCGAACCGGGGTCGCGCTCACTCGTCCAGGCAGCGAAGTGGAGGTCACTCGGCGTCTCGGTGACGTCGATGGACAAACCGGGGGCGGCCGCCTCGGCGGGGGCACCGGCACCGGCGGCCGCCTCGGCGGTGGCACCGGTGAGGAGGTACACGGTCTCTGACGGGGAGTATCCCCGCTCGGACAGGAGCGGCCCGAGACCCTCGCACTCCGGGGCCAGGGTCGTCGAATCGTCGGCCGAGTAGATCTGGACGACCGCGGGCCGCTCGCGGGCGGCGTACCACGCCTCGACCGCGTCGAGCGTCTCGGACCAGCCCAGCCCGGACTCGGTCACGGGCAGGGCGCTGTTGGCGCGGCGGGTGGTCGATTCGGAGCTGCGCAGGAGCCAGCCCTTCTGGAGCAGCCCCACCTCGGCGGGGGAATCGCTCGACTCGTTGCGGAGATTGTCCGCGTGGAGCCACGAGACGTCGGACGGCAGCCACGCCGCCGCGGAGATGCGACGGAGGTCGACTGCGGAGACGATCTCATGGGTGCGACCCGACCGGGTCGGGGCCGGCGGGACCTCGTGGACGAGGAGGATGAGGCCGCGCTCGATCCGCACGGGACCGCGCTTCGTGTCGATGACGACGCCGGACTCGTCGACGGAGCTGACGACACCGAGGGCATCGGAGGTCGCATGCGTGTCACCCGGGGTGAGCGCATAGCGCACCACCACTCGTCTGCCTGGCGAGAGCTCGTCCACACCGCTCCTTCCGATTCCGCTGTCCCAGACCACATTAGAGCAGGTGGGCTCGGCCGCGGGGGAGGCGTGACCAATGCAACGAGGATCACGTGTCACGGTGGGAGACTGGGGACGCGTTCAAGGCGTATGGTGGAGATCATAGATCAGCTGAGTCTCCCGAGGAGCACAACCCGTGACGTACATCATCGCCCAGCCCTGCGTCGACGTGAAGGACAAGGCCTGCATCGACGAGTGTCCGGTCGACTGCATCTACGAGGGGGAGCGGAGCCTCTACATCCACCCCGACGAGTGCGTCGACTGCGGTGCCTGTGAGCCGGTGTGCCCCGTCGAGGCCATCTACTACGAGGACGACGTCCCCGAGGAGTGGTCGGAGTACTACAAGGCCAACGTCGAGTTCTTCGACGACATCGGCTCCCCGGGCGGCGCTGCGAAGCTCGGCAACACCGGCAAGGACCACGCGATCATCTCCGTCCTCCCGCCGCAGAACGGCTGAGGCGGTGGCGCCTCGCCTCGGGCTCGACCTGCCCGACTACCCCTGGGACAAGCTCACCGAGTATCGGGCCCGCGCCGCCGAGCATCCCGGCGGGGTCTGCGACCTCTCGATCGGCACCCCCGTCGATCCGACGCCCGCAGTCATCGAGGACGCGCTGGCCGCGGCGAGCGACGCCCACGGATATCCGACGACCGCCGGGACCGATGAGCTGCGTGCCGCGATCGCCGGGTGGTATGCGACGTGGCACGGGGTGAGCGTCGACCCGGCCGCCGAGGTGCTGCCGACCATCGGGTCGAAGGAGTTCGTCGCGTGGCTGCCCACCCTCCTCGGCCTGCGGCAGGCCGGACTGTCCGTGGCCTGCCCGCACGCCGCGTACCCCACGTACGAGATGGGGGCGAGGATCGCCGGGGTCGACTGTGTGCGCCTCGACGCCTCCGAGATCGTCGCCGGCGCTCCGCTGACGGGCATCGGCCTGCTCTGGCTCAACACTCCCGGCAACCCGACCGGCGCGGTCCAGGATGCCGAGACGCTGGCCGAGGTGGTCCGCCGTGCCCGTGAGGCCGGAGTCGTCGTCGCCTCCGACGAGTGCTATGGCCTGCTCAACTGGACCTCCGACGAGCCTGCTCCGAGCATCCTCTCGGTCACCGACGGCGACCACTCCGGGGTGCTCAGCGTCTACTCGATGTCGAAGCAGTCGAACCTCGCAGGCTACCGTGCCGCCTTCGTCGCCGGCGACGCAGCGCTCATCGACGATCTCACTCGGACGCGCAAGCACGCGGGGATGATCGTCCCGGCACCGATCCAGGCGGCGATGATCGCCGGGCTCACCGACACCGCACACGTCCTCGAGCAGAAGGAGCGCTACCGCGCCCGCCGGGATCGGCTGCGCCCGGCACTCGAGTCCTACGGATTCCGCATCGACCACTCGGAGGCCGGACTCTACCTCTGGGCGACCGCCGGTGTCGACTGCTGGGAGTCGATCGGGGCACTCGCCGATCTCGGCATCATCGCCGGACCCGGGGCCTTCTACGGCGACGCGGCAGCGCAGCATGTGCGCATCGCCCTCACCGCCACCGACGAGCGGATCGCCGCGGCTGCGGACCGGCTCCTCGCCTGAGGCGCGCCGTCTCGGGCAGGCGATTGCTCAGCAGTGTCTGGTGCCTGCGGCTCGGCTGAGGCACGTGCCCCGGGTGGAGAAGCTGCCATCGTCACAGGCAAGGACACCTGTCGCCCCACCTCGGCGGGGAATGATCCCGATCAGGATCGGGACTGGTCTGAGAGGGATGCGCCGAGGTGCATAGGAGCAGTGCGGAATTCGTCACACCCGCATCGGATCCCTGAGCCCGACGCTTGTTACTGAGCAGTACAGACAGGGCACAGTGATTTTTCGATTCCCCCGCAAGTGGGTAGTCTTTGAGGGAACTGTGCAAGACGCCTCAGGAAGTTCTTGAGGTGGGTCGACGGTGAGGAGAACATATGCCGACCGAAGCGAATCTCAGGATTGCCGAGACGGATCTGGCACTGCCAGAAGTGCCCGCGACAGCAGGCAACGACGGATATCGCATCGGCTCCCTGCTCAAAGACACCGGAGCCGTGACCTACGATCCGGGATTCGCCAACACCGCGTCCACCTCGTCGTCCATCACCTACATCGACGGTGATGCCGGGGTGCTGCAGTATCGGGGCTACCCGATCGAACAGCTGGCAGACAAGTCGAACTTCGTCGAAGTCTGCTACCTCCTCATCCACGGTGAGCTGCCCACTCAGGAGCAGTACGACGCCTTCGATGCGCGTCTGCGCAAGCACACCATCGTCCACGAGGATCTGCGCCGGTTCTTCCGGGCATTCCCCTACGATGCGCATCCGATGCCCATGGTTGCAGCTGCGGTCGCCGCTTTGTCGACTTTCTACCAAGATGACCTCGATGTCTTTGACGAGGATCAGATCGACACCTCGTCGTTCCGGCTGCTCGCGAAGATGCCGACGATCGCCGCTCTCGCGCACCGGAAGAACATGGGCCTGCCCGTCATCCACCCGGACAACTCGCGCAGCCTCGTGGAGAACTTCCTCCGCGTGAACTTCGGCGTCCCCGCCGAGCCGTACGAGCCGGACCCGCTCGCGGTCAAGGCGATGGACCAGCTCTTCATCCTCCACGCCGATCACGAGCAGAACTGCTCGACGGCGACCGTGCGTCTCGTCGGGTCCTCGCAGGCGAACCTCTTCCAGTCGATCTCGGCCGGCGTGAATGCCCTGGCCGGACCGCTGCACGGCGGCGCGAACTCGGCGGTGCTCGAGATGCTCCAGACGATCGCGGCCTCCGACGACGGTCCGAAGAAGTTCATGGAGCGCGTGAAGAACAAGGAAGAGGGCGTGCGCCTCATGGGCTTCGGCCACCGGGTGTACAAGAACTACGACCCGCGCGCGAAGATCATCAAGAAGACCGCCGACGAGGTCCTCGCCCGCTCCGGCGGCGACCCGCTGCTCGAGCTCGCCGTCCAGCTCGAGGAGATCGCGCTAGCCGACGACTACTTCGTCGAGCGCAAGCTCTACCCCAACGTCGACTTCTACACCGGCCTCATCTACAAGGCGCTCGGCTTCCCGACGAACATGTTCACCGTGCTCTTCGCCGTCGGGCGCCTCCCGGGCTGGATCGCCCAGTGGCGCGAGATGATCAAGGACCCGGAGACGCGCATCGGCCGTCCGCGCCAGGTCTACACCGGCGATGTGTCCCGCGACTACACGGATATCACCGATCGCTGAGCGAAGCTCCGGCGATCGCTGAGCTGGAACGGCGGCGGCGACCGCTGAGCTTGGCGAGCACCGTCGACCACTGAGCGTCTCCGTCCCGAGCGGCCCTCCGGGCGCTCGGCCACCCTGCGAACGGTGGCTGAGCACCCGGAGGGCTGCTCGCGTATTCAGCAGCCACACGCCGCACCTCGGGCTGCAATTCGCGCCCGCAGCCGCACGCCGCACCTCGGGCAGCAATTCGCACCCGGAGCCACACGCCGCACCTCGGGCAGCAATTCGCGCCCGGAGCCACACGCCGCACCTCGGGCAGCAATTCGCGCCCGCAGCGTTATACCCGCGGCGTAACTCGCTGAATCGGACCGTTGGCCGCAAATCATCCCCGTGCAACTGGAGGTTTTGTCGCTGCGGGGGTGGGATGCAGAATGCGCTCGCCGAGGCGGTGGTGCGTCTGTATGCCGATCATCGTCTCCAGTGGGTCCACGGTGAGGTAGGTGTCGTGTGAACATCCGATTAGGGGCGCAGGGTCGATGGTCGGAGGCCGAAGCTCGGGTCGCCTGTTAGCATATGAATAGCGAGTATGTCCAACAAGTATTCACCGACTTCGTGGGTAGAAAGTTGTGAGGGGTGCAATGGTCGTCGATGCAGTCAGCGCTCTGCGTGAACTGGACTTCGAAATCGCCGCCGGGGCCAACCGTGGCTCGTGGCGTGTGCGCGGCCCTGAGGGAATCTGGTTCGAAGTATCGCCAGCACCGGCGGTGCCGCATCTGGACGCTCATACTGTTCGCAGCTATACGGCTCATCACGAATGGAGCGGCGGTGTGCTCTTTGTTGCCGAATCCGCGACGGAGGGAATCATCGAACGCGCGGAGTCCGGAGAACTCGACATTCTCACGACTGCCCCGATACGACTCATCCATTCGGGGATCACCTATTCGGTGCACACAGCCGCTACGACGGACCACCGGAGCGAAACACCGAAGCGCGCGCGTCCAGCGTGGACCCGCTGGGCTCTCATACGCTACCTGCTGCTCAACGATGCTCCTGCGCGACAATCTTCGATCGCGGACGTTCTCGGCGTCAGCCAGCAGGCCGTGTCGAGTGCGCTCAAGATGCTCGGACCATTCGTCGACGATGCGGGTGATGGCGTCTATGCCATGGATCGCCAGGGACTGCTGCGACTGTGGATTGATGAGTACCTCGGACCCGGCGGTCAGGAATTCGGGTGGTTCAGTCTGGATCCGATTGTTCAGCAGGTCGCGCAGGCCAGAGAGATCTTCCATTTCTTGGACCAGACGATCTTGGTCGGCGGCGATGTCGCGGCAGACGTCATTGCTCCGTGGAAACTGCCGACCACTGGTCGAATCTACACCGAGGCTCCCATCGACCTCTCCGAGGGAGGATTTGTTCCGGCACCATTGGACGAAGCGACCCTCATCATCACTGTGCCTCGCGACCCGACGATACTCAGATTGGGGTCGGTCCGACCATCAAGCAGTGAAACCGGCGGACTGCCGGTGGCGGATCCGCTGATCGTGATGTGGGATCTTCTCCATAGCGGCAGTGTCGACAGCGGACCGGCTGCGGACAAGATCGCAGAAGTGGTCGTAGAGCGACAATGATGAGTGAAATCATCAGAATAGAGGCGCATGCCGGGAGCAACGCGGACTCGCTCGGCTACATGGGGCAACAGGCGGTCGCCCAAGCTGTCGACGGTGACACGCCGTACCGGATCATCGGCGGCCATATGGTCAGACTTCTTCTCCATGTGTATCCCACCTCGAACGCAACCCTGCGATCCACGATTGATGCCGACGCAGCCGTCGACGACATCGAAATCGTCGGCGACATAGTGGATGGTCTCTGCGCCCAGGATTTCAGTCAAACAGGCGGAAACGTCCTGAAGAAGGCTGTGAACTCCGAGCAGAATATCGAAGTCAACCTGCTGGTCTCCCGCCGCGGAAGCTCGAAAGGCATCCGGTCGGAGTGTGCGCCCGGGGTCGGGCAGGTCGATACCCTTCCGGAACTCGGATTCGCCCTTGACCAGCCGCCCCTCGACCTGGAAGTATTCGCGACCCTGTTCGACGGTTCGACGATCGAGTACCGAACGCGGATACCAGGGCTTGAGACTGCAGTCGTGTTGAAGGCCCATAGCTGGAAAGCACGGGGACTGCGGTCTGACCGTGACCTCGCAGACCTCCACTCGCTCATGGAGATCCGCGAGGAGCATCCGCACACAGCGTGGGGGCTCTCGTCTCCTGGTCTCATCGGGTTCCGAAAGGACACTGCGAGAATCCTCCACGAAGCGGCAGGAAAACTCACCAAGAGGACGAGCAATCTACCTGTGCCGTACGACCTGGACCGAGTGCGTATGGCAGCTTTGATCGCCCGGCATGTATCCCGCCCGTAGCTGAGACGCTTCGCACTTGCGTCAGTAGAAGAACTGTCCTCAAATGCTCGCTGAGGCGATGGTCGAACGAACAACCCGAAAAACGCTCGGCAACCTCTCGGGCATGACGACTCCGGGCTGGATAGCCGAAGGGCGCTCAGCAACCTGACGACAGGTTGCTGAGCGCCCTCAAGGCAGCTGTGGTGCGGGGTCTGCGAACCCGCGTATCCTCGGCGGAAATCGCCTTATCGCACCGTTGGCCGCGAATCATCCCGGTGCAGCGGGAAGTTCTATTGCTGCGGGGGTGGGATGCGGAACCCCGCGCCTCGCCGAGCTCTCAGTGGAGGTCGGGGTTGAGCTCGATGCCCTTGGCCGAGCGGGCCAGTGCCTCGACGGCACCGGTCACCGAGTTGCGGCGGAAGAGGATGTTGTTCGCGCCGCTGAGCTCGGAGGCCTTGACGACCCGCTCGTCGTCGCCCAGCACCGTGACCCGGGTACCCGCGGTGAGGTAGAGGCCGGCCTCGACGATGCAGTCATCGCCGATCGAGATGCCCACGCCCGAGTTCGCACCGAGCAGACTGCCCGAGCCGATCGAGATGCGGTGGGTGCCGCCGCCGGAGAGCGTGCCCATGATTGAGGCACCGCCGCCGACATCGGAGCCGTCGCCGACGACGACGCCCTGCGAGATGCGCCCCTCGACCATCGCCGAGCCGAGGGTGCCGGCGTTGAAGTTGACGAAGCCCTCGTGCATGACCGTCGTCCCGGAGGCCAGGTGCGCGCCGAGGCGGACCCGGTCGGCATCGCCGATGCGCACACCCGAGGGGATGACGAAGTCGGTCATCCGCGGGAACTTGTCGAGGCCGAAGACCGCGACGGGGCCGCGGGCGAGCAGCCTCGTTCGGGTGGCCTCGAAGTCCTCCGGCGAGCATGCGCCCGCCGAGGTCCACACGACGTTGGCGATGTGGCCGAAGATGCCGTCGAGGTTGACATCGTTGGGCACGACGAGGCGGTGGGAGAGCGCGTGGAGACGGAGGTAGACATCGGCCGCCGAGGCGGGCGCCTCGTCGAGGTCGATCGTCGTCGTCACCACGGACGTCGTCGTCCCGCGGGCGGGATCCTCTCCGGTGAGCGCATCGAGTCCGTCGTCGGCGGCGCGGGCGGTCGCTGCCGCCTCGGCGTCGGCAGGGTCGTCTCCCGTGCTCAGGGCCGGGTACCAGACGGAGAGGACGGTCTTCTCATGCAGCGTGGCGAGTCCACGCGCGGAAACGATGCGTTGTGTCATGCCTGCCAGCCTAGTCGGTGACCGCGGTACTAGGCTAAGTCGTATGACTGCTCATCCACCTGCTGAGACCGCCGCCGCATTCGTCCCCGACGGCGACCTCGGGCAGTATCTGCTCTCCGCGCTCGACGATCCCGCGGAGCTGACTGGCCGGCTGTGCGCGATCGAATCCGTCTCCGGCAACGAAGGTGCGATCGCCGAGGCGGTCGTCACCGTCCTCGAGGCGATCAGCGCCGGTGACGGCCCCGATCTCGAGATCCTCCGCGACGGCGACACGATCGTCGCCCGCACCGGCTTGGGCCGGCCGGAGCGCATCGTCATCGCCGGTCACCTCGACACCGTCCCCGTCGAAGGCAACCTCCCGCCGAGGCGGCTCACCGGTGACGTGGGCCAGACCCCCGAGTCCGGAGCAGGGAGCGGAACCGACAGCAGTGCCCCGGAAGACGAGGCCCCGGCGGGCGGTGCACCGACGGAGGACGCACGTGAGTCCGGCGCCTCGGAACGTGACCAGGCCGCCGGTGAGGAGATCATCTGGGGCCGGGGCGCCTGCGATATGAAGGCGGGGGTGGCGATGCAGCTCGCCGCCGCCTCGGCGCTGCGGAACCCGTCGCGCGACGTCAGCTGGGTCTTCTACGACCACGAGGAGGTCGATGCCGCCCTCAACGGCCTCGGCCGGGTCGCCCGCACCCACCCCGAGTGGCTGGCCGGGGACTTCGCGATCCTCGGCGAACCGTCGAATGCGAGCGTCGAGGGCGGCTGCAACGGCACGATCCGCGTCGACGTCACGACCACCGGTGTGCGCGCCCACTCGGCCCGCGCGTTCATGGGAGTGAATGCGATCCACGCCGCCGCCGAGGTGCTCACCCGCCTCGACGACCACGTCTCCGAGACCGTCACCGTCGACGGCCTCGACTACCGGGAGTCGCTCTCCGCGGTGGCGATCAGCGGGGGAGTGGCAGGCAACGTCGTGCCCGACGAGTGCCGCATCTCCGTCAACTACCGCTTCGCGCCCTCGAAGTCCGCCGCCGAGGCCGAGGGCTTCCTCCGCGAGCTCTTCACCGGCTTCGACGTCGTCGTCACCGACGCCGCCGAAGGCGCCCGCCCCGGACTCGACCGCCCCATCGCCCAGGACTTCCTCGCCGCGCTCGGCGCGGAACCGTCGGCGAAGCTCGGATGGACCGACGTCTCCCGGTTCAGTGCGCTCGGCGTCCCGGCGGTGAATTTCGGTCCGGGCAACCCGCTGTACGCCCACAAGTCAGACGAACATGTCAGGGTCCGGGAAGTGGAGGACGCGACCCGGACTCTCATCGACTACCTCGAGAAGGGATGAGCGCGATGGCGAACGACACCGATCCCGCACCGACGACCCGCACCGAGGAGCGCGAGCCCGTGGAGACCAGCCCGGACGAGAGCGGCCCCGACCAGCCCAGCCCCGACCAGCCCGCAGCCGACACCACCGACGACGCGACCTTCTACAGCAAAGGTCCGCTGCGCCTGCGCGGCTCCCAGGTGCCGACGACGACGACCGATCAGCGCCTCCTCGAGTCCCGGGGACCCTCGAACTGGGTCCATGAGGACCCGTGGCGGGTGATGCGCATCCAGGCGGAGTTCGTTGAGGGCTTCGGGTCGCTCGCCGAGGTGGGCCCGGCGGTCTCGATCTTCGGCTCGGCCCGCCTCGGCGCCGGAACCCAGGCGTACGAGGATGCGCGGGAGATCGCCCGGCGGCTCGCGGAGAACGGGAATGCGATCATCACCGGCGGGGGACCGGGGATCATGGAGGCAGGCAACCTCGGCGCCACGGAGGCCGGGGGCGTGTCGATCGGACTCGGCATCGAGCTGCCCTTCGAATCGGGGCTCAACGACCACGTCGAACTCGGGGTGAACTTCCGGTACTTCTTCGTCCGCAAGACGATGTTCCTCAAGTACTCCCGCGGATTCGTCGTCATGCCAGGTGGCTTCGGCACCCTCGACGAGCTCTTCGAGGCGTTCACGATGGTCCAGACCGGCAAGGTCACGTCCTTTCCCATCGTCCTCTTCGGCACGAGCTACTGGCGGGGGCTCGTCGACTGGATGGCGAGCACCCTGATCGGAGAGGGCACGATCTCCCCGAAGGACCTCGACCTCTTCACGCTCACCGATGACATCGACGAGGTCGTGGCCACGATCGGTCCGCCCGGGACGATCCCCGACGCCCCCGTCGACGGCACCGGCCCCGAGCAGTGAAGGACGGCGCCGAGTCCCGCCCGACGCGGTTCGCGCTCACCGACGCCCGCGCCGGGGCCCCGGTGATCATGGCTGTGGTCAACCGGTCGACCGATTCGTTCTACGAGTCCGCCGCGACCCTCGAGGCGGCGCTGAGGGCCGTCGACGCCGCCGCCGAGGCGGGTGCCCGGATCGTCGACATCGGCGGGGTCCGTGCGGGGCGGGGTCGGGAGATCTCCGTTGCCGAGGAGATCGAACGCGTCGTCCCCGTCGTCGAGGCTGTGATCCGGCGCCGTCCTGACCTCCTCATCAGCGTCGACACGTGGCGCCATGAGGTCGCCGAGGCGGTCTGCGCCGCCGGTGCCGGCCTGCTCAACGACACGTGGGCCGGTGCGGATCCGCTCGTCGCCGAGGTCGCGGCCCGCTTCGACGTCGGCCTCGTCTGCTCGCACACCGGGGGTCTGTCCCCGCGCACCGACGCCCACCGCAGCCGCTACGGCCTCACCGCCGCCGACGTCGTCGACGAGACCCTGAGCGGTGTGGTGGCCCTGGCCACGGCTGCCGAGGCCGCCGGAGTCGACCCGACCCGGATCGTCATCGACCCGACGCCGGACTTCGGCAAGAACTCCTACCATTCGCTGCGGCTGCTGCGCGACCTCGGCCGTTTCGCCGAGACCGGTTACCCCGTGCTGCTCGCGATCTCCCGGAAGGACTTCGTCGGGGAGGCGATCGGCGAGGTCGGACCCGCCGACCGGCTCCACGGAACGATCGCCGCGACCGCGCTGGCCGTGGAGAGGGGAGCGGCGATCATCCGCGCCCACGACGTCACCGCGACCGCCGACGCCCTGGCCGTCACGCTCGCCGTCACCGGGGAGGGTCCGGCCAGGCATACGGTCCGCGGCCTCCGCTGAGACCTCAGGCCGATATGCGAAGATGGCCTCATGCCATTGTGGATTGTCATCGGGGTCGCCGCTGCGATCTTCGTCCTCGTCATCGTCCTCGCCGCGTCCTTCGATCTCTTCTCCGCCGAGGCCGCCGAGGAGTCCGATGCCGTCGCCGCCCCACTGCCCGAGGGTTTCACCCTCGCAGACGTCGACGAGCTGCGGTTCCGTCCGGCGCTGCGCGGCTACCGGATGGACGAGGTCGATGAGGCGATCGGTCGGCTGCGGACGCGGATCAGCGAATTGGAAGCCGCGCAGAACTAGGCGATGAGCACCTCCCCAGACCTCCCCGGCATCACCATCCTCCCCGAGCTCTTCAACTCCTCCCGCCTCCACCGGGCAGGCGTCGTCTTCCTCACCCTTCCGCTCTGGGTGCAGGCGCTGAGCGTCTACATCGCCTCGCGGATCGTGAGCATCGCGATCTTCGCCGCGGTCCTCCGTCGCCAGGATCCCGCATACTGGTCCTCGAGCCCGGTCGAGACGACCCTCGGCGACTTCCTCAACTTCTGGGATTCCGCGTGGTATGCGCGCGTCGCGACCGAAGGCTACCCGGCGGTGCTGCCGGTCGATGAGGCCGGGCGGGTCGCAGAGAACACGTGGGCGTTCTATCCGCTCCACCCGGCGATCGTCAGTGCGATTGCCGACCTCACCGGCCTGAGCTACGAGGTGATCTCTCCGCTCGTGTCCACGGTCGCCGCGGGCCTCGCCGCGATCGTCGTCCTCGCGCTCTTCCGGAAGTTCGTCCCACCCGGGCAGGCGCTCACGGCGCTCACCTTCGTCATGGTCTTCCCGCCGGCCGCGGTGTTCTCCACCGGGTACGCGGAGTCGCTCACCCTTCTCCTCCAGGCCCTCGCGCTCCTCCTCGTCGTCGAGCGCCGCTACCTCATGGCCCTTCCCGTCGTCGTCCTCATGGACCTCTCGCGCCCGATCGGCGTCGCCTTCTCCTTCTTCCTCCTCTTCCACCTCATCGACCGCTTCCTCCGCCGTCGGACCGAACCGTATCCGCCCTCCGAGGTCATCCGATCGTGGACCCTCGGTGTGCTCTCGTGCGCCGCCGCGCTCATCCACCCCGTCCACGCGTGGATCGTCACCGGGTCGATGACGGCCTACACCGACACCGAGGCGGCCTGGCACACCGGGACGTCGACCTACCTCGTCCAGTGGCTGGCCCAGGCCAACAGCCTCGTCGGTCCCTTCGGGCCGCTCCTCCTCATCGGCGTCGTCGCCGGCATGGTCGCCCTCATCCTCTCCCCGGCAGGGGCGCGGATGGGCAGGACACTGCAGCTCTTCTGCCTCGCGTACGGGATCTACCTGCTCATCTTCTTCACCCCGCAGACCTCGACGCTGCGCCTGCTCCTGCCGCTCTTCCCGCTCGCACTCACCCTCTCAGCCGTCCGTTCGCGCGGCTACCGGGTCGCGGTGATCGTCGCGTTCATCCTCCTCCAGATCGTCTGGGTCGGATACCTCTGGCACTTCACCCCGCCCTCGGATCTGCCGCCGTGATCGGGTCGTTTCGCGGCGATGTCCCCGCTGAGGACAGGATCGTGGAATAATCGGATCAATACGGTTGGTCCGTTCCGCACGGATCGGCTCTGTTCAATCGATGGAAGGAAGCGCCCACATGGCAGCTCAGAAACCCCGCACCGGCGACGGACCTCTGGAAGTGACCAAAGAAGGCCGAGGCATGGTGATGCGGCTTCCTGTCGAGGGCGGCGGGCGACTGGTGATCGAACTCAGCGCCGATGAGGCGACGGCTCTCCACGACACGTTGGCGGAGACGCTGGGCATCTGAGTACGAGTGGACCGCGCAGCGGCAGAGACGTTCGTCTCTGCCGCTTCGTCATTCACAGAATCGCTTCGTCATCTGCGGGGCGGTTTCGTCATCCGCGAGGCTATTTCGTCATCCGCGGGGCCGCTTCGACATCCGCGGGGTCGGCGGCGCGACCCGTGTCATCACTGCCAGGTCTTCTGCAGCGTGAGCAGACCCTCTCCGATGGGCAGGAGGACGCGGTCGAGCCGTTCCTGGTCGCCGAGTCGGCTGAGCAGGGTGCGCGCCGCGGTCGTCCGTGGGGAGCGATCGACGGGATCGGCGACGGCGCCGGAGAGCAGCGTCTGGTGGAGGACGAGGAGTCCGTGGGCGTCGAGGAGGCGCAGCGCGGGTTCGATCATCCGCTCGAGCCCGACCGGGTCGATGTCGAGGAAGACGAGGTCGTAGGCGCTCGGGGCGAGGCGGCCGAGGACGTCCTCGGCGCGTCCGCTCATCAGGCGCAGGCGGCCGGGGCGGATGCCCGCGAGGTCGATGAGGTCACGGGCCGCGCCCTGAGCAGTGGAGTTCGTGTCGATCGAGGTGAGGATGCCGGCGTTGGGCATGCCCCGCAGCAGGGAGAGCGTCGCCGTTCCCGTGCCGGTGCCGACCTCGACCGCGGCGACGGGGCGCAGCAGACGCGCCATGAGCGTGAGCGCCGACGAGGTCGTCTGTGAGACAGGCGTGAGCCCGTACTCGTGGGAGAGGGTGCGAGCTGCGTCGAGGAGCGCATCCGGTCCGTTGTACTGCTCGGAGAACGTGACATCACCGGCATGCTCGCGTGACAATCGACCCTCCTCAACCGCTGCTGTTCCGTATCTCAGTCTAACTGCTCGCCCGGGTCGCGCCCGTGTGCCGACCACAGCGCGTCGAGCTCCTCGAAAGTGATGAACGCCGAGGTGAGCGCCTTGTCATGACGATGAGCGGTGCCCTCGTCCTCCCACTTCTCCCGGGCGCGCCCGAGCAGCGGGTCGGGCAGCCGCCCAGCAGCGTTGATCACCCGCCACCATGTGACGTTCGACCCGTACTCCTTCATCACCCGTCCGACATACCGCGGCGAGCAGCGCGCGACGAGGCCGACGGTGCCGTAGCTGACCACGCGACCGGAGGGGACGAACTCGACGATGCGCAGCACCCGCTCGACGACGACGTCGTCCATTCACCCTCCCTTCATGTGAGTCCACCTGGGAGGAGCCTACTGCGGGGAGGTTAGAATGGAGATCATGTTCATGGGCATCAATGGGACCGAGATGGTCATCCTTGTGATCGTCGCACTCGTGGTGATCGGGCCCAAGCGCCTCCCCGAATACGCGCAGAAGCTGCGGGACACCGTCCGCCAGCTCCGCCGCATGGCCGAAGGCGCGAAGGACAACGTCAAGCGGGACTTCGGCGACGACTTCAAGGACGTCGACTGGCAGAAGCTCGAC
Organism: Brevibacterium sp. LS14; assembly: GCF_012027885.1. NCBI lineage: Bacteria > Bacillati > Actinomycetota > Actinomycetes > Micrococcales > Brevibacteriaceae > Brevibacterium > Brevibacterium sp. LS14. Next base: position 111,678 of record NZ_SJXG01000058.1, on the reverse strand, counting down.
CCCCGCCAGTACGATCCCCGCCGCATCGTCCGCGAGGCCCTCGTCGAGGAGGACTCGGCGATTCGCGAGGCCAAGCGCCGCGAGCAGGGAGGCAGCGGCGCCGCACCGGCGGCGGCTGCAGGTACGGCAGCAGCCGCATCGACGGCAGAGGACACGTCGGCGTCTGCGGCAGCGCCCCCGTCGCCGATCGAACGGTTCCAGGCCCAGTACGCCAAGCGCGACCGCTCGGCCCCGGCCCCCTTCGACGCCGACGCCACCTGAAATTCGCGTCACATTCTGCACGGCTCCGCCAGAGCCGACGCCACCTGAGCCTCGCGCCACGACCTCACCGGACCCGCCGACGCCGACGCGACCTCACCGGACCAACCAACTCCACCTGATTCACGCCGCGCGTGCAACCGGTGCCGGTCAGTTCCTGCGCACCTCGGGATGTTCGGGGTTCGAGCATAGCTTCGTCGCATATCCGCGGCAGAAGTACTCCGCACCCTTCTCGAGCCGCTGGTCGCCGAAGAGCTCGCTCACCGTCACCGGGTAGAAGCCGCGGTCGAGGACGGTGCTGAAGACGTCCGGGGCGGCATCGACGGTCGAGGGGTGGATCGAGTGCATGAGGACGACCGACCCCGGCTTCGTCTGCGCCCTCACTGCGTCGACGACCTTCCCCGCGTTCTTGCTGCGCCAGTCCTCGGTGTCGACGTCCCACATGATCGCCGGATGACCGAGCGCCTTCGCCGTCGCCTTCGTCAGCGCCCCGTAGGGCGGACGGACGAGGTTCGGCTTTCCGCCGCCGGCGGCTTCGATGTCCGCGTCGGTGTCCTCGACCTGCCTGCGCACAGTCTCGGGGGACTTCTTCGACATCTGCGGGTGGTCGAAGGAGTGGTTGCCGACCTCGTGTCCGGCCTCGGCCATCCTCCGGACGACGTCGGGACTGTGCCGGACGTTCTTGCCGAGGAGGAAGTACGTGAGGCGGACCTTCGCAGACTTCGCGGCCGCGAGCAGGCGATCCTCGACGTCGGGTTCGCCCGGTCCGTCGTCATAGGTCAGCGCCACGCACGGGAGCAGCGCACAGGAGAAGTCGGGGTCGCGGTCATCGGTGCCCTGCGGCAGGGACAGGGGAGTGTGGAGGGCGTCGGCGACCTGGAGTCCGAGATCGGTGAGTTCGTCGCCGCGCACCGATTCTCCGTCGAGCAGGAGCGCTCCCGAGTCATCGACGGAGATCGCGGAGTCCTCGATGTCGCCGGTGAAGAGCTCGGCGGCGTCGACGGTCGTGTCGGCGGAGAGGTCGGTGAGATAGACCCGGGTCGATCCCGCGTTCGGGCTCGCCGTGGGTCCCGCAGCGTCGGACCGGGTGACGGCGCTGAGGAGGAAGATCCCGCCCGCGGCGAGGACGCGATTGCTGATGTCGACGTCCGCGCCGGTGTCGGTGTCCTTCGGTGTCGATCCCGCCGAGGCGGTCGTCGCTGTCGTGAATGCCGAGGGGTCCCAGCGCAGCGAGGGGTCGGTGAGCACGGGGCTGAAGGCCTTGCGCCCGGCGAAGGCACCCGCGGCGTCGAAGCTGTCGAGGACGGCTCGCTCGGTCGCCTCGTTGAGTGAGTCCGCGCCGGGGATGCCGAAGAGATGCGCGTGGAGCTTCGGAGTCGAGGTCTCGTCGACGACGGCGTAGCTGCGCAGGCTCGCATCGACGGCGGCGAGATTGTCTCGGGCGTTCTTCCGGTGCGACTCCACGGTCGCCGAATCCGAGGCCTCATCGTCGCCGCGGGTCGTGCCGGTGACGACGCATCCGGAGACGAGGGCGAGTGCGGTCGACGCTGCGGTGAGCGCCGTCAGTCTGGACAGCAGTCGGGGAGTGCGCGTCAAATGGAGGTCCTTGCGGGGAGAGAGTGCAGATGGTCGGCGGGAATCCGCACATCCAGTCTAGGGGGCGCACGGCCGGGCGCTGCGCCGAACAATCCTGCGTTCTCGGACCGTTGCCACGGCTCTGACCTGGAACGACGTCTGCCTTGTAGTGAGAGTCCGCCCGTCGTCGCGGGTCGCAGATCACACGAGTGTTGCCCGATCGTTGCAGAGATGGGAGACGACCGTGACAGTCGGGGCTTCGGCTGCCGCTCTCCGGTGGGAGGCCTTCGTTCAGACGGGGCTGAGTCCCAGGGAGCGACCGGAGAGACCGCGGGTGCGCTGCGCGAGCCGGGTGGCGAGCGTCGTGAACGCCTGCGCCGCCGGGGACTCGGGGTCGGTGAGCACAACGGGGGTCCCGGCGTCCGAGCCCTCCCGCACCGCGGTGTCGAGGGGGATCTGGGTGAGCAGTTCCACCTCGGTGCCGGTGGTCGTCGCAAGGTTCCCCGCGACCGTGGCACCGCCGCCGCTGCCGAAGACCTCCATCCGGGTGCCGTCGGGCATCTCCATCCACGACATGTTCTCCACGACACCGGCGATCGGCTGCTTCGTCTGCGTGGCGATGGCACCGGCCCGCTCGGCGACCTGAGCCGAGGCCTGCTGGGGGGTGGTGACGACGAGGAGCTCGGAGTTCGGCAGCAGTTGCGCGACGGAGATTGCGATGTCGCCGGTGCCGGGCGGCAGGTCGAGGAGGAGGACGTCGAGGTCACCCCAGAAGACGTCGGTGAGGAACTGCTGCAGGGCGCGATGGAGCATCGGGCCCCGCCACACGACGGCCTGGTTGCCGGGGACGAACATGCCGATGCTCATCACCTTCACCCCGTGGGCGACCTGCGGGATGATCATCTCGTCGACGCGGGTCGGCTGACCGGAGAGGCCGAACATCGTGGGGATGGAGAACCCGTAGATGTCGGCGTCGACGAGACCGACGCGCAGGCCCTGCTTCGCAAGTGCCGCGGCGAGGTTCGCTGTCACCGAGGACTTCCCGACCCCGCCCTTGCCCGAGGCGATCGCATAGACCTTCGTCAGCGAATCGGGCTTGGCGAAGGGCACCTCGCGGCTGCCGCCGGGACCCTGGAGCTTCTCACGCATCGCCGTGCGCTGCTCGGGCGACATCGTGCCGAGCCTGACGACCACCTCGGTGACGCCGTCGACCTTGGCAAGCGCCGCCTCGGTGTCTCGGGTGATGGTGTCCTTGAGCGGGCAGCCGGCGATCGTGAGCAGCACGGTGACGGTGACCCTGCCGCCGTCGATGGTGACATCCTCGACCATGTCGAGCTCGACGATGCTGCGCCGGATCTCGGGATCGATGACCGTCGCCAGCGCCTGCCGCACGGCTTCGTCGGTCGGGCTCGTTCGTCTCATCCCTGTCCCTTCCTGTCGCGAGACTTCGACCCTACCTGCTCGTCCTTCCCGCTCTCTGAGCGTTCGTCCTCGAGCTCCTTGAGCAGATCCTTGAGCTCGGAGCGGATGAAGTCGCGGGTCGCGACCTCGCGCATCGCGATGCGCAGGGCGGCGACCTCACGGGCGAGGTACTCGGTGTCGGCGAGGTTGCGTTCGGCCCGCTGCCGGTCGTGTTCGAACTCGACGCGGTCGCGGTCGGCGCTGCGGTTCTCGGCGAGGAGGATGAGCGGGGCCGCGTACGAGGCCTGCAGGGAGAGGATGAGCGTGAGCAGGGTGAAGTTGAGCGACCGCGGGTCGAACTGGACGGACTCGGGCAGCAGCGTGTTCCACATCAGCCAGACGGCGCAGAAGACCGTCATGCCGACGAGGAACGCCGGGGTGCCCATGAACCGTGCGAACGCCTCGGCGCCGCGTCCGAACGTCTCCGGGGAGATCGCGAACCGGGGCAGCTTGCGTTTGGACGAGCGGGGGACGTCGAAGTCGTCGGTCGGCATGGTTACCCCCTCCTGTGGTCATCGCGGCCGGTCGTGCGCCAGTCCTCGGGCAGCAGCTCGTCGAGGACGTCGTCGACGGTGACGACGCCGATGAGTCGGTCGTTGTCGTCGGTGATCGGCACCGACACCAGATTGTACGCCGCGAGCAGCTTCGTCACCTCGGCCAGCGATGTGTCCGGGGGCATCGCGTCGACTTCGGTGTCGAGCATGATACCGACCGCCTCGTGCGGGGGATGGCGCAGCATCTCCTGGATGTGGACGATGCCCAGGAACTTCCCCGTCGGCGTCTCGATGGGCTGGCGGCAGACGAAGACAGCGGCGGCGAGCGCGGCCGGCAGATCCTCCCGACGGACGTGGGCGAGCGCCTCGGCGACGGTCGTCTCCGGGGTGAGGATGACCGGCTCGGTCGTCATCAGACCACCCGCAGTGTGCTCATCGTAGGAGAGCAGCGTGCGGACGTCCTCGGCGTCGTCGGGCTCCATGAGGGTGAGGAACCGTTCGGCCTGCTCATCGGTGAGCTCGCCGAGGAGGTCGGCCGCGTCGTCGGGCTCCATCTCCTCGAGCACGGTGACCGCGCGCTCGGTGTCGAGCGCGGAGAGGAGCTCGACCTGCGTCTCATCCGGCAGCTCCTCGATGACGTCGGCGAGGCGTTCGTCGTCGAGGGCCCGGGCGACCTGGAGGCGGCGTTCGGGGGTCATCTCGAAGAGGACGTCGGCGAGGTCGGCGGGCTTCGTGTCCTGGTAGGCCGCGATGAGCTGGGTGGCCTCCTGGTCCTGGGCGGAGTCGGCGGGGTGGTCGGCATCCGACCACGAGATCTGCATCGTCTCGCCGCGGCGGCGGAAGGCGGAGAAGGCCGTGCGCTCCTGGACGCGACGGACGAAGAGCCGGGTGACCTCCCAGTCGCGGTTGACCTGCTGCTCGATGCCGACGTCCTCGATCTGGACGGGGGAGTCGTCCTCCCGCAGGCGCAGACGACGGTCGAGAAGGTCGTTGACGACGAGCGTCTCCGAGCGGCGCTGTTCGAACCGGCGCATGTTCACCAGTCCCGTGGTGATGACCTGCCCGGCGTCGATCGAGGTGACCCGGCCCATGGGGACGAAGACGCGGCGGCGTCCGGGGACCTCGACGACGAGGCCGATGACGCGCGGGAACTGGCGCATCGTCGTGCGGTAGACGACGACGACGTCGCGGACACGACCCACCTGATCCCCGAGCGGGTCGAAGACCGGAGCGGAGATGAGGCGGGCGACGAAGACGCGTTTCGAGGAGCCACTCATGGACCCAAGCCTACTTCGTGACCCGGCACCGCTCAGCGTCGTCCGCATCACGTTCTCTGCGCCAAGTCCTCTTGTCGATCGCTCGACCCTGGACGAGGGCTGCACGAAGCACGCCCCGCGTCTGCGCTCCGGCACCCTGGGGCCCTGCGGCAACCCCGCGGGCGCGGAGCAACCCCGCGGGCGCCCATCGCGCGCTCCCGAGGAGGATCCGGGTCGATTCCGGGCCCGATTTCGAACTCGATCCTCCTCGCAGGGTTAGTCGCTCCACACTTCGCAGTCGGGTAGCAACCCTCCGGGCGCCCGGCAGCCCTGCGGGCGCGCGGCAACCCTGTAGGCGCACAGCAACCCAGCGGTTGCGCGGCGCGTGTCCCTGAGGAGGATCCGGGTCGATTCTGGGCCCGATTTCGAACTCGATCCTCCTCGGCGAGGTGGTGCGGGTGAAGGCTCGCGGACTGCATCGCCGTTCTGGCGGTAGCGTTGCGGTCACGCGGCAACCGTTCCGGACGCAGCTCAAGTCCCTGAGGAGGATCCGGGTCGATTCTGGGCTCGATGTCGAACTCGATCCTCCTCGGCGAGGCGGCCCGGGTGAAGGTCCGCCGACTGTCCCGACGGTTTGGAGGCGGCAGCGTTGCGGTCGGGTGTCAACCGTTCCGGAGGCGCGGCTCGTGTCCCTGAGGAGGATCCGGGTCGATTCTGGGCCCGATGTCGAACTCGATCCTCCTCGGCGAGGCGGCCCGGGTGAAGGTCCGACGACTGCACCGGCGGTTTGGAAGCGGCAGCGGGCGATCGCCGAAGAGGTCGGCCGACGGTCGGTCGGACAGGCAGTGCGCCCCTGGGCCGACGCCCGCCGGCCGAGCGGCCCCGGCGGGGCTGCTATGGGAGGTCCGCGAACGCCGCCGTGAAGTCCGGGGCGATGTCGACGAGAGTCGGCGGCTGCTCCCACGCCGGGGCGAGCGGGGAGGCACTCGTGAGAGCGTCGAGGACGGCGAGGGTGACGGCGTCGGCGGCTGCCGCGGTGATCTCGACGACCGCGGGCAGCGCCTCGGCGGGGTCCTCAGGCAGCGCCCGGGCCCCGGTGGCGACGGCGAAGACGGTGTCCCCGTCGATGAGGGTGTGGGAGGGACGCACCGCACGAGCGATGCCGGGGTGGCCGCCGGCCGCAAGCGCTGTGACCTGGGCGCGGTCGAGTCGGGCGTCCGTGGCGATGATCGCCAACGTCGTGTTCTGCGCCGAGAGGGGCGCCTCGAGATCGGGGACGGGCAGGCTCGGCAGCGGCGGCAGATCCCAACCGACGGCCTCGAGCAGGGGACCGGCCCACAGGGTCCCCGCCTCGGTGCCGATCGTCCCGAAGGGATTCGCGACGACGAGGGCGGAGACCATGTACCCGGCAGACAGCCGGATGCTCACCGAACCGAGCGAGCTGCGCAGGGTCTGAGCGCCGGCGCGGGCGCCGATGCCGACACCGACGCTGCCCCTGACCGGGGTCGTCGGCGCCTCCTCGGTGAGCGCCGCGAACGCAGCCTGGGCCGCGGCAGCGCCCTCGGCAGCCGTCGGCGGGGCGACCGGGCCGGCCCCGTGGCCGAGGTCGAAGATCGCTGCGGCGGGGACGAGCGGGATGACGGTGCCCGGCAGGCGTGGTGCGGGGAAGCCGCGCCCCGCCTCGGCGAGGGCATCGGAGACCCCCGCGACGGAGCGCAGACCGATCGCCGACCCTCCCGTGAGCACGAGGGCATCGGCCCCGGACCCGTGCGCGGTGGGGGAGAGGACGTCGGTCTCATGGGTGGCCGGGCCCCCGCCCCGGACGTCGACGCCGACGGTCGAGCCCGCGGGCGGGAGGACGACGCTGACCCCGGTGAGCCGATCGCGGGTGAGCGTCCCGGCGTGTCCGAGGGCGAGCCCCGGCACGTCGAGGATGCCGCGCCCGCGGGTCGGGGTCATCGTCCCTGGACCCAGGCTTCCACCTCGGCGCGGGTGCGCGGGAAGTCGGCGGAGAGGTTCTCGACTCCGTCGGCGGTGACGAGGACGTCGTCCTCGATGCGCACGCCGATGCCGCGGAACTCCTCGGGCACGAGGAGGTCGTCGGCCTTGAAGTAGAGACCGGGTTCGATCGTGAAGACCATGCCGGGTTCGATGACGGCGTCGAGGTACATCTCCGCACGGGCCTGCGCGCAGTCGTGGACGTCGAGGCCGAGGTGGTGGCTGGTGCCGTGGACCATCCACCGGCGGTGCTGCTGGCCCTCGGGCGAGAGCGACTCCTCGGCGGACACGGGCAGGAGGCCGAACTCCTCGAGGCGGTGGGCGATGACCTTCATCGCGGCCTCGTGGACCTCGCGGAAGCGCACGGGGCGGTCGACGTGCTCGGCGGCGACGGCGAAGGCGGCGTCGGAGGCCTCGAGCACGGCGTCGTAGATCTTCGCCTGCACCTCGGTGAAGGTGCCGGACACCGGCAGGGTGCGGGTGATGTCGGCGGTGTAGAGGGAGTCGGCTTCGGCACCGGCGTCGACGAGGACGAGGTCGCCCTCGGAGACGACTCCGTCGTTGCGGATCCAGTGCAGGGTGCACGCATGGTTGCCCGAGGCGGCGATCGTGTCGTAGCCGATGCCGTTGCCGTCGCTGCGGGCGGCGGTCTCGAACGCGGTCTCGATGACCCGCTCACCGCGGCGGTGGGCGACGGCGGCCGGCAGGGAGGCGACGACGTTGTCGAAGCCGGCGCGGGTGATCGCGACGGCCTCGCGCATCTGGTCGATCTCGTGGTCGTCCTTGATCAGGCGCAGCTCCGAGAGCATCTGCGCGAGCTCCGCATCCCCGGCCTCGGAGGTCTCGAGGTCGGCCTGGACCTGGGTGCGGGCGGTGTCGATGACGGAGTCGATGCGAGTGTCGGCCGAGCGCAGGAGGCGCACGGAGATGGCACCGAGGTCCTTCGTGATCGCATCGTCGACGGTCGCCGAGGATTCGGTGGCGATCCCGGTCATCGTCCGCATCGCCTCGAGGTCGGCGCGCGGTCCCACCCAGTACTCGCCGTAGCGGGCGTCGGAGAAGAACTCCTCGGTGTCGGCACCGGCGCGGGGGCGGAAGTAGAGGGTGACGCTGTGCTCATCGCCCTCGGGTTCGAAGACGAGGACGGCGTCGGGTTCGGAGTCGGTCTCGAGTCCGGTGAGGTGGATGAACGCGGAGTGGGCACGGAACCGGTAGTCGGTGTCGTTCGAGCGGACCTTGAGTGAACCGGCGGGGATGACGAGGCGCTCACCGGGGAACGCGGCGGAGACCTTGGCGCGGCGCTCAGGCGTGAATCCGGCGGCGGCGAGGGCGTCGGCGTCGAGCGGGGTGCGGTCCCAGCCGGAGGCGACGAAATCCCGGAAGGCGCGGGAGTTCGGACGGTGCGAGCGGTTGTTGACGCGGTCGGTCAGAGGCTGGTCGGTATCAGTGCTGGTGGCGCTGTGCTCAGTCATGTCTCCATTCTAGGCACGGGGGCGGCGCCGGCCTTCAGGCGCGGAGCAGCACCGGCTCGGGAAGTCGATAGACTGGGGCTCATGGTCATCGATCTCCATGCGCACACGGCGTTCTCGGACGGGACACAGAGCCCGTCCGAACTCGTTTCCGAAGCCTCGATGGAAGGCATCGACGTCGTCGGCATCACCGATCATGACACCACCGCCGGATGGGCCCCCGCCGAGGAGGCCGCCCGCGTGTACGGACTCGGCCTCGTCCGCGGGATGGAGATCTCCTGCCGCCACGAAGGAGTGAGCGTCCACCTGCTCTCCTACCTCCACGACCCCTACGACACGGGCCTGGCCAGCGTCGTCGAGGAGACGCGCCGTTCGCGCCTCGACCGCACCCACCTCATCATCGACCGCCTCGCCGAGGACTATCCGATCGACATGGACGCCGTGCTCTCCGTCGCCGGTGAGGATGCGACGATCGGGCGCCCCCACATCGCCGACGCACTCGTCGCCGCCGGCATCGTCGAGACCCGGTCGGAGGCGTTCGCCTCGATCCTCTCCAGCCACGGGAAGTACCACGTCACCCTGCCGACGATCGACCCGATCACCGCGATCCGCCTCATCGCCGAGGCGGGAGGGGTCTCCGTCTTCGCCCACCCCAGGGCGGCGATGCGCGGACTCGTCGTCTCCGATGCCGCGATGCGCGAGTTCATCGCCGCCGGTCTCGACGGCCTCGAAGTCGACCACCGGGACAACCCGCCGAACGAACGCGAGGTCATGCGGCGTCTCGCCCACGACAACGACCTCATCGTCACCGGCTCCTCGGACTATCACGGCACCGGAAAGCCCAACCGCCTCGGCGAGCATTCGACGTCCGATCACATGCTCGCGAAACTCCTCGACCGGGCCGCCGCCCGCCCCGGAGGAGTCGAGTTCATCCAAGGGTGAGAGGGGCGGGCCGCGCGCGGCCGCTCACTCAAGCCGGAGCGCGCTTTGCAGACGTTCCTCGCTTCGATATGTGCTGTCCGGCTTGAGCGAGCGCGGCAGACGCGGCTCGAGCGAGCGCCGTATGCACAGGCGCAACGCCCCGCCGCGAGTGGATCGCAGCGGGGCGTTGTCCGCGGGCACGGGTGATCGGTCGCCCTTCGCCGAGGCGGGACGCTGGCTCCTTACGGCGTAGGGGCCGACGGCGCAGGGCCCTTCGGCGCGGCGGTCCACACGGCGCTGGGGTCCTACAGCGCGGGTGCCGTTACTCGGCGTTCGTGTCCGAGGCCTCGGACCTGCTGGCTCGGCCGACCGGCTTGCCGCCGCGGGTGCGGCGACGCTCCCGGTTGCGGCGCGGCTTGCGCGGAGCGTCCGAGTCGCCATCGCCGCTGCGACGGGAGTCGGAGGAACCGCCCCGACGGCCTTCGGACGAGCCGCCGCGGCGTGAATCGGACGAGCCGGAACCGCCGCCTCGGCGACCACCGGACGACCCACGACCCCGTGAGCGCTTCTCCTCGCCGGTGTTGTCCGTGCTCTCCCCGTGCTTGTGGGGGAGACGGCCCTTCGTCCCCTTGGGGATGCCGAGGTCGGTGAAGAAGTGCGGCGAGGTCGAGTACGTCTCCGCGGGTTCGTCGTGGTCGAGGCCGAGGGCCTTGTTGATCAGGCGCCAGCGGGGCATGTCGTCCCAGTCGACGAGGGTGACGGCGACGCCGGAGTTGCCGGCGCGACCGGTGCGGCCGATCCGGTGGACGTAGGTCTTCTCGTCCTCGGGCGACTGGAAGTTGACGACATGGGTGACGTCGTCGATGTCGATGCCGCGGGCGGCGACATCGGTGGCGACGAGGACGTCGACGGTGCCGTCGCGGAAGGACTTGAGCGCCTTCTCCCGCTGCGCCTGACCGAGGTCGCCGTGCAGCGCGCGGACGGCGAACCCGCGGTCGGACAGCTCCGCGGCGAGCTTGTCGGCGGTGCGCTTCGTGCGGGTGAAGATGATGGTCCGGCCCCGGCCCTCGGCCTGGAGGAGGCGGGCGACGAGTTCGCTCTTGTCCATCGCGTGCGCGCGGTAGACGTACTGCGTCGTGTTCTTGCCGGTGAGCGAGAGGTCCTCGTTGTCATGCGCCCTGATGTGGGTGGGTCGGTTCATGTACCGACGGGCGAGCGTGATGACGGCCCCGGGCATCGTCGCGGAGAAGAGCATCGTCTGCCGGTTCGCGGGCACGGCGGCGATGATGCGCTCGACGTCGGGGAGGAAGCCGAGGTCGAGCATCTCGTCGGCCTCATCGAGGACGACGGTGCGGACCTTGTTGAGCCTGAGCACCTTGCGGCCGTAGAGGTCGAGGAGGCGACCGGGGGTGCCGACGACGACGTCGACGCCGGCCTTGAGCGCGTTGATCTGGGGCTCGAACTCCTTGCCGCCGTAGATCGTGACGACGTCGATGCTGCGCTGGCTCGACGCGGTGACGAGGTCCTGGGCGACCTGCTTGGCGAGCTCGCGCGTGGGGACGACGACGAGCGCCTGCGGCAGCCGCGTGTCTCCCTCGGCGGTCTCACCGCCGGGCTCGTCCTTGCCCGTGACCCGCTGGAGCAGGGGGATGCCGAAGCCGAGGGTCTTGCCCGTGCCGGTCTTCGCCTGCCCGATGATGTCGGCGCCGGAGAGCGCGACGGGCAGGGTCATCGCCTGGATGGGGAAGGGATGGGTGATGCCGGCAGCGGCGAGCGATGCCACGATCGGTCCGGAGACCCCCAACTCAGCGAAATCGGCGTCTGTCTCCGCCATGTCTCAAACTCCTTTTGGCGCCTTCGCGCTCGTCATGGTGGCGAACCGGTACTCTTGACCTATGCCCGATTCTGCCCCACTGGCCAGTACTGATGCTGCAACGCTCGCGCTGGTCGCGTACGGTGAGCTCACCGCCTTCGAGAGAATGGCGACGAACGCGTCCACGGCCTCCGAACTCGATGACACGGTGGCTCTGTCCCGGTTGGCATCGCATTCATTCTCGCACTTCGAAGAGCTCTCGGCGCGCATCAGTGACTCGGGCCAGGATGTGATCGAGCTCTGCCGGCTCTTCGAGCCGACGTTCTCGGTGCTCGCTGAGAGGACTCGTCCCCGTGACTGGTACGAGAGCCTCATGAAGGGCTTCGTCTTCGACGGGATCATGAACGACTTCTATCGCATGGCGGCCGACAAGCTCGATGAGCCCGGGCACAGCCTGGCAATTGCTGTTCTCGATGATACACGTGCCGCTGACTACGTCCGCAATCGGCTGACCGCCGACGTCGCCGAGGACACCCAGCTCGCCTCCCGGCTCGCCCTCTGGGGTCGCAAACTCGTCGCCGAGACCCTCGGCCGTGCCCGCCAGATGCTCACCGACCCGGTCCTCGACATCGACGAGGCCGTCATCGTCGAGGCGATCCCCGCCGTCACCGCGAACCATTCGCGCCGGATGTCGGCCCTCGGCCTCGTCGCGTAGGGGTTCGACAGGCTCCGGCGCGGCGGTTGGTCTGCCGGTGCGGGGGAACCCCTCGCCGAGGTGGTCGACCCCACTTCGCGGTCGTGACCGCTTCCTCGATTCCGTCCCCTCGCCGAGGCTGCGGGAAGGCGTCTCGCGACACAGCGCAGCGGGCCCGGACGCAGAGCTGGTGCCCTCAGTCTGGTGCCCTCGATCCGATGCCCAGAAGACAGAGGCGGGGCCCGGTCATCCGGACCGGGCCCCGCCTCGTCGCGTCTGTGCGCGTGTGTCCGCTCAGGCGGCGCCGAAGCCGACGCGGCGGGTGGCCTCGGTGCCGAGTTCGACGTAGCCGAGCGCGGTCGAGGGGACGAAGACCTGACGGCCCTTCGTGTCGGTGAAGGTGAGGAGCGCCTCTGACTCGACGGCCTCCTGGATGCGCTTGGCGAGGTCGGTGGCGGATTCGTCCGTGTCGAGGACGATCTCGCGCTGGGACTGGCGGACGCCGATCTTGATTTCCATGGTTCTCCTTGTGGCGTTGATGGTCGTGCTCAGCTTAACGTCCGGGCTGCGCTCGCTCTTCCCGCCCACGCTCGGCTCTCAGCGAACGGCGGGCCGTGCCGCCTCGGCGAACGGCACCCCCGGATCCACCCGCCTCGGCGGGGTGTCCTCGGATCCACCTGCCCCGGCGGGCGAGACCCTACGATCCACCCGCCTCGGCGGGCGGGAGAGTCGGGTCCGTCTCACCGGACGGTCGTGGCGAATGAGCTCAGCCCGCCCCAGCTCATCTGGGTGAGCAGGTCGACAGCGGCGGCGATGTCGATCTCCTGGGTCGACTCGATCTGCTTGATGACGACCTCTGCGGTGCCGATGAGGGTGCGGCAGAGGAGGTCCGCCTCGGCGTCGTCGAGGTCGGTGAAGCTCTGCAGGGCGGAGACGATGCGGGCCACGGTGCCCTCGCGCATCGCCCGCACCCGCTCCTGGGCTGCCGGCTCGTAGACGTCGGAGTTGAAGAGGATGACGAACTCCTCGCGGTGGGAGATCGCGAAGTCGAAGTAGGCGCGGTAGGTCGCGCGGATCCGCTCGTGCGGGTCGGTCGTCGAGTTGAGCGCCTGCTCGACCCGACCGGCGAGGTGGCCGGCTGAATCGTCGATGAGCGCAAGGTAGAGGTCCTGCTTCGAGGCGAAGTGCTGGTAGAGGACGGGTTTGGACACGCCGGCCTCCTCGGCGATCGTGTCCATCGACGTCGTGCGGTAGCCGCGGCCGGCGAAGACCGCACGCGCGACTCCGACCAACTGGTCGCGTCGCTGTTCACGGGGCATTCTCTGCTGCGGACTCGGCATTCTCCAATGCTACGCGAAGTCGCGTCGCCGACCGGGTCGGATCGTCGTGTCAGCCCCGCATGATGGAATACGGATATGGACGATCTCACCTCGACGCTCACCGGCTCCCTGCTCAGACAGGGGTCCCTTGCCGTCATCGGCAGGCCGGGGACGGGCAAGACGTCGCTGCTCGCCGACGTCTACGGACGCCTCGTCACGTCGATCGATCCCTCTTCGGTCCTCGTCCTCAGCCCTGACCGCGACCACGCCGACGTCCTGCGCAACACCCTGCCCGTCCCGCGGGAGGCCGTCCTGCGCGCCGCGCCTGCCCGGAGCATCTCCTCCTTCGCCTATGGGATCGTCCGCGCCGCCCATGCGACGCGGACGGGGGAGGACCTCGAGTTCGTCTCCGGTGCCGACCAGGACGTCTTCCTCGCCGACCTCCTCGCCGGTCATGAGGCCGGCCGCGGTCGGATGCCCGCATGGCCGACCGACATCACCGCCGAGGTGCGGGCCACCTCCGCCTTCCGCACCGAGATCCGCGACGCCCTCAACCGGGTCATGGAGTTCGACTTCGGTGTGCGCACCCCCGCACCGACCCGGGACGGGGAGTACGTCTTCGATGCCGGGCTGAGCGCCCTGGACCGGGTCCTCGCGGTCCGTCCCGACCCCCGCTGGGCGGCGCTCTCCCGCATCCTCGAGGAGTACCTCGGGATCATGAGCATGCCCGGGTACGGGGGGATCGATTCGGCGACCGTGCTCGCCCGCTCGGCGTTCGAAGTCCTCCGCGAACCCGCCGAGGTGACCGCGGGCAGGCCGTGGTCGTTCGCTCCCGACCGGGTGCCCTCCGTCGTCCTCGCCGACGGGGTGCAGGACTTCCCCGCCGCGAGCTGGGGTCTGCTCGAGCAGCTGCGGCTGCGCGGGTCCGCGCTCGCGCTCTTCGGCGCGCCCGAGACCGTCACCGGCCGCTTCCACGGTGCCGACGCATCGGTCCTCGACCGCGCGGCGGCCGCGGCCGACTTCACGACGGTCGTGCTCGAGGACCCGTACGGCGCCGAGGCGGCGCTGACCGCGATCTGCGACGATTTCGGCGCCCGCATCACCACCCGGTGGGGGCTCGGGCACATGCCCCGGCCGGGTGCCGGCACGGACACGGCCTCGAGCGGTGACGCTGCGGGCACCACTGCCGAGCCGGGTCCGGAACCCGGGCCGGGGGAGACTCCGCGGCCGGCGGGTGCGGACGGGTCCGGCGTCGGTGCGGGTGCGGATGCTCGGGACGCCGCCGGTGTGGGCTTGAGCGTGCCGGCCGATCCGCCGGTCGAAGCGCACGTGTTCGCGAGCGCGGCGTCCGAGCACCGCTACCTGGCCCGGCGCATCGCCGAGTTCGTCGCGGACGGCAGCGCGCACTCCGACGTCGCCGTCATCTGCCGCAACGCCTCGACGGCGCGGGTGATGGCCGGAGAGCTGCAGGCGGCGGGCACTCCCACGGCGACGATCGTCCAACCGCTCAACGTCGACCCGGCGACCGCGCCCCTGCTCGAACTGCTCACCGTCGCCCCCGGACTCGGCGACGACGAGACGCTGACGACGGCGGCGCTGACACTGGCCGGCAGCGTCTACGTCCGCCTCGACGCCGTGGCGATCCGCCGCTTCCGGCGCCTCGTCCGCACCCGGTTCCCCGCCGCCGACAGCACTGCCTCGCTCGCCTTGGCCCTGCGCAGCGACGAACTCGCCCCGGAGATCCCCGGCCTCGACACGCTCTCGCGGATGCTCAGGGCGGCTGGGGAGAACGCCGATGCGGATCCGCACACCGCGCTGTGGGCGATCTGGGAGGCCGCGGGCGTGTCCGAACGCTGGCAGTCCGAGGCGCTGCGCGATCCCGACGGCCAGGCGGGCGCACACCTCGACTCCGTACTCCGCCTCTTCACCCTTGCCGAGAAGATCTCCGACCGTGGCGGGTTCACCGCCCGCTCGTTCGCCGGCATCGTCGCCGAACAGGACATCGCCCAGGACTCTCTGGCCAGGACCGCGGGGTTCGCCGACCACGTCCGAGTCGGGACGCCTGCCTCCCTCGCGCACGTGCGCGTTCCGCTCGTCATCATCGCCGAGGTCGACGAAGGAGTGTGGCCGAACCCGAAGCTGCGCGGCGGCATGCTCGGTCTCAGCGACCTCGTCGCGGTCCTCGCGGGCGAGGATCCGGTCACCGTCGACCCCGGCTACCACGCCTACGCGAAGCGCACGAACCTCCGGGAGGAGGCCGAGCTCTTCTACACCGCGCTCACCCGAGCCTCCCACCGCGTCATCGTCACCGCACTGTCGGATTCGGAGTCCTCGCCCTCGGCGTTCTTCGACGTCATCGCCGCAGCCACCCGGCAGGGAACGGCCGCCGGCGACGGGTACGCGATCACCGATGAGGACGAACTGCCCCCGCTCGGGCTCGACGAGATCGCCGCCCTGTCCCGGGCGCACCTACTCACCGCCGCGCGGGAGAGCGACGGCGACCCCGATGCCCAGACCATCGAGTGGGCCCGGCTCGCGGCGGCACTGGCGGGCGCCGAGGCGCAGATGCCGGGTCCCGAGGCATGGCGGGAGGCCGAGGACCTCACCTCCTTCACCCCGCTCTTCGACGCCGAGGACACCGTGGCGATCTCGCCCTCGCAGGTCGAGACGTTCTCCGACTGCTCCCTGCGGTGGTTCCTCACCCGCCACGGAGGCGACCGCGGGGCGACGACCGCGCAGAGCATCGGCACCATCCTCCATGCCGCGGCCGAACACCACCCCGAGGGGCCGCCGTCGCAGATCCGAGAGTTCGTCGACCGTGAGTTCGCGGCCCTCGAGTTCGACACCGACTGGGAGCGCGAACGCGAGCACGCGACGGCCATGGCCATGGTCGACCGCCTCGGCGAGTACATCGAGAACTCACCCGGCGACGTCCTCGGCGTCGAAGCCCGCGTCTATGCGACCGGTGTCGACGACCGCGGACAGGAGTGGAAGGTCACGGGCCGACTCGACCGTGTCGAAGAGGTCGCCGGCGGCGTCCGGATCGTCGACTTCAAGACCGGCAAGGCCGTGCCCGCCGGCGCCGATATGCCCAGGCACCCGCAGCTCGGCGTCTACCAGGAGGCCGTCGACTCCGGAGTCCTCGAACTCCCCGACGGATCGAGGGTCGATGCCCGCTCGGCGGGTGCCGAACTCGTCTTCCTCCGCCGCACCGCCGGGACGGCACGGCACCAGGATGCGGTGAGCGCCGACGAGGATCCGCAGTGGGCCCGGGCGCTCATCGGGCAGGTCTCGGAGGGGATGCGTGCCGCCCACTTCCCGGCTCGAGTCGACCCGCCGAAGTGCCAGTCCTGCCCTGTCCGCTCCTCGTGCCCGGCGATCGGGCCGCACATGCTGGAGGACGACTGATGAGATTCAGCGCCGACGACCTCGCCCGCCTCACCGCCGCCGATCCCGCCCGGGCCTTCGGGCCGAGCCCTGAGCAGCGGGAGATCATCGAAGCCGATCCGGCACTGTCGATGAAGGTCACCGCGGGTGCCGGATCGGGCAAGACGACCGTGATCTCCCAGCGCGTCGTGTGGCTCGTGGCCAACGGCTTCGTCGCCCCCGAGGAGATCCTCGGACTCACCTTCACCCGGAAGGCGGTGGGGGAGCTCGGCAGCCGGATCCGGGTGCTGCTCTCCCGCCTGCGGCACAGCCTCGGCGAAGGGACGACACCGAGCCTGCCGGGACTCGACTATCCGACCGTGTCGACGTACAACTCGTACGCCGCTGCGATCGTGTCCGAACACGGGGCGAGCATCGGCATCGAACCCGAGACCGTGCTCCTCGACGAGGCGGCCGCGCACACGATCGCCGGAGAAGTGCTCGACGCGGCCCTTCCCGATGAGATTCCCGGCAGCTACGCGAGGGACACGATGATCGCCGACATCATCGCCTTCGCCGGAGCGATGAACGACCACGGCCGCGATGTCGAGGAGGTCACTGACTACCTCGACGCCTGCCTGGCCGCCCTCATGTCGTCGAAGGGAAAACCCGTCGACCCGAACGGCCGTCGTCGGAAGCTCGAGGAGAAGAAGCGGATCGCCGGCCTCGCCGGAGAGTACATGGCCGCGAAGCGACGGCACCTGGCGATGGACTTCTCCGATCAGGTCCGCTTCGCCCAGCGGATCGTCGACGAGGTTCCGCAGGCGCTGGCCGCCGAACGTGCACGCTGGAAGATCATCCTCCTCGACGAATTCCAGGACACCTCGGTCGCCCAGCTCACCCTGCTCTCGACGCTGTTCAAACGCAGCGCGGTGACCGCGGTCGGCGACCCGCGGCAGGCGATCTACGGGTGGCGCGGGGCCAGCGCGGACAACATGATCCGCTTCGAGACCGACTTCACCGACGTCCGGCCGCTGACCCTGAGCACGAGTTGGCGCAACGACGGCACCATCCTCACCGTGGCCAATCGGGTCGCCGACGGGCTCACGGGCTCACGGGAGACTCCGCTGACCACCAGGCCCGGCGCCGGTCCCGGCGAGGTCGTCGTCGATGTGTCCTCCGGGGCCCACGACGAGGAGTTCCTCACCGTCGGCATGCGCTCGCTCACCGAATGGGTCGCGGGACTGCCGGCGGGCTCGTCGACGGCGGTGCTCTGCCGCAAACGCGCGCATTTCGCGCCGGTGAGCGCCGCCCTCGAGGCGGCTGGGTTCGCCGTCCACGTCCACGGCTCCTCGGGGCTGCTCACCGACCCGTACGTCGCTGACCTGCGGGCGGTGCTCTCCGCTGCGGTCGACCCGATGGCCGGCGACGAGCTCATGCGCCTCCTCAGCGGCCGCCTCCTCGGTCTCGGGGCCTCCGACATCGCCGCGCTGTCCTCCTTCACCCGCCGCCAGGCGCAGCGGCGCCACGATGCCGACGCGCGCGAAGCCCGGGCCGGCGCTGAGGGTGCGGCCGACGCCGACGGCGCCCTGGCCGCGGCCGGTGACTCGGGACGTGTCGGCGAGGGCACCGCGGAGGCTGTGCCCGAGTCCATCGACGTGCCGACGATCGTCGAAGGACTCGACGAGCTCATCGACGTTCCCGCGGGCCGGGAGACCGGCCTGAGCCAGCCGGCGCGCGAGCGTCTCGTCCGCTTCGCCCGCGCCCTGCGAACGGTGCGCTCGGGATCCGGGACCGTGACCTCGGTGCTGCGGACCGCGCTGCGCGAGACCGGCATCGACTCCGACATCTGGGGGCTGAGCGACGCGTTGCGACGCGTCCATCGGCAGGCGATCGACGCGTTCCTCTCCGCGGCAGCACAGTATTCGGCGTCGGTCGAGCGGCCATCGGTGCCCGGGTTCCTGCAGTGGCTCTCCCTCATGGAGGTCAAGGACGCGCTGAGCGCGGCCGAACCGACGGTCGCCCCTGGGGCGATCAACGTCATGACCGTCCATGCGTCGAAGGGTCTCGAGTTCGATGCCGTGGCCGTTCCCTCACTGGTCGTCAAGGACTTCCCGACCGAACCCCGGGACAGAGAGGGGTGGATGGGCCGCACCTCTCTGCCCTATCCGCTGCGCGGGGATCGTGCCCACCTCGTCGACTACGACCTGCGGGGCGCGGAGTTCGAGACGAAGAAGGCCCTCGACGAATGGGTGAACGAGTTCATCAGGCCGGCCGTGGCCGACGCCCACGAGCAGGAGGAGCGGCGACTGGCCTACGTCGCGTTCACCCGCGCGAAGCACCACCTGTGGCTCGGTGCCGAGCTCATGGGCTCCCGATCGACCCCCGACGAGCTCTCCCCGTTCCTCACCGAGGCCATCGAGGCGGCGGGCCTTGACACGGAGATCCCGGAGCCGGCTGAGGAGTCGGCGGTCGATCGGATCGAGACGAGCATCTGGCCGGTGCCTCGTGATGAGCGCGTCGCCGTCGCGCAGCGGGCAGGGGAGTGGGTCGAGAGCGCGGCGGGAGCGGACCTCGCTGCACTCGCACGCGGTGATTCGCAGGTCGCCGTCCTCGCTCGCAGAGCCCAGCGGATCCTCGCCCATCGCGCCCCTGCGACCGACGGCAGGCTGCCCGATCGGCTCTCGGCGACCGACCTCGTCTCGTGGCGGAGGGACCCCGAATCGTTCCGCACCAGCACTCTGCGACCGGTTCCGGAGCCGCCGAGCCGGGCCGCCGAGATCGGGACGAGCTTCCATGCCTGGATCGAACGCCGCTTCGGGCAGGCGAGCATCGAGGTCGATGACACCGACTCCGGCCGCGCCCGGGACACCGCTGTGCTCGAGCGGCTGCAGGAGACGTTCCTCGCGTCCTCGTTCGCGTCCCGCCGGGCGGCGGAGATCGAGATGTCCTTCGAACTCGTCCTCGGGCGGTTCCGGGTTCCCGGGAAGATCGACGCCGTGTTCATCACCGGCGACCACGCCGAGGTCGTCGACTGGAAGACGGCGAAGAAGCCGAACGCAGAGGCGCTCGAGGTGATGAAATGGCAGCTCGCGCTCTACCGGTTCGCCGTCCAGCGGGTGCATCCGGAGGTCACGGAGGTGACGGGGACGTTCTACTTCGTCGGCAGCGACGAGGTCGTCAGCTTCACCGACCTGCCCGAAGAGGAGGAGGTCATCGCATGGCTTGAGGCCCACGACTGATCTGCAGTCGTCGAAGCCGCGGCACCCGGCCGGGAGAAGTCGCCGGCTTCGGAAGGAGCCGGGCTCAAGGGGAAGCGAAGGCGGCGGCGACCCACGTCGGGCCGGGGCCGGCCGTGGTGTTCAGCGCTCCGGGGATCCCGAGGACTCGGGGCCGTTCTCGGCGGCGCCTGCCGATCGGCTTCCGGACGCGCCGTCCCCGGCCGATGTGCGCCCGGAGGTGCCGCCGCCGGGCGACGCGTGCCCGGAGCCGCCGGGCGACGCGTGCTCCGACACGCGTGCACCGGCTGAGCCACGGTCGGCACCGGCTGAGCCACGGTCGGCACCGGATGGCGACGAACGTCGGACGCCGCCGTCGGAGGTGCCGTGATCGTCAGCCGACTCCTCGGTGGCGGAGGTGACGTTCGACCCCTGGGCGACGTCGTCGGAGGACACCGGCGCGGTGGGCACGTCGGAGCCGTCGGGACGCAGCAGCACCTGGTCGAAGGAGGTGAGCAGGTCCGCGGCATCGGCGATCGCCTCGTCGTCACCGGACTCGACGGCTTCGAGCAGCCAGTCGAGCACGGCGAACTCGGCGAGCAGCTCGGCGCGGGTGACGATGTGGTCATCGGCGCGGGGCCGTGAGCTGCGGTACTCGGTGAAGAACGTCGGAACCGCTGCGGGATCGATGAGCGCCGAGGCGGCTGCGAGGTCGATCGCGGGATCGGCCACCCGCATCCGACCGATGTCGGCGAGGGCGAGCACGCGTTCCTCGTCGGTGTAGACGTTGGACTCGTCGAGGGCGCCGTGGATCGGGGTGGCGAGGAAATGCCAGAGGGCGACCTTCTCGAACTCCTCCTCCCAATGCTGGAGGAGCGTCGCAGGCACGCGCCCGGTCGCCGCAGCCTGGTCGAGGCGCTCGAGGATCTGGAACTGGAAGCGCGAGGGCTCCTCGACGGGGAAGCCCGCATCGGAGATCGGCTCGGGGGCGGCGGAGTGGATGGTCGCGAGCGTCTGCGCCAGCGAGCTCGCTCGGGCCACGTCGGCGATCGGCTCATCACCCACCGGGGCTCCCGGCAGGGGATCGGAGAGGGTCACTGTGACCGGCGAGTCGGTGCCGAACACCTTCTCCTCGACCTCGGTGATCGCCCGCAGGTGCGGCCAGGTGAAGTCGGCGTGCGGGTAGGCGGTCTCGTAGATGCGCGCCGCCTCGGCGGTCGATCCCGCATCGGCGGAACGGTCGATGCGCAGGTGCGCGGCGGCGACGTAGTCGGTCTCCCCGTCGGAGATGAGAATCCTCACTCCCGCATCGAGCGGCGGGAGGGATGTCCATGTCGTCGGGGAGAAATCGTCGAGCATCGTCGCTGCGACTGCTGCCAACTTGAGCGCCTTCGTATCCACCTTCCCCAATGTACCGTCTGCCTCCCCGCCAGCCCTGGGATTCGGGCCTCGAGCGTGTCAGGCGCGTCAGGGGCCTGAGCTATCGTGGAGGCCATGGAACCGCTGCCCGCCATCGCCCCAGTCAGCCTGGCTCGCCAAGGGATCGACCGCGATCATCTGGCCCGCGGCGGCGACGGCGATCTCGGGCAGCTGTGGGAGACCGGAGCCCTCGCCGTCTTCGAACATCGCGGCTCCCTCCTCGTCGCCCGCGGCGGGCTCCTCCGCGCCGATCGGGCTCAGGTTCCGCCCGGGCAGACGGAGATCTACCTCGGCCGCGACGAGGCGGGTCAGCGCTACATCGGCGTCAGCCTCGACGATGCCGGCCGCAGCGCCCTCGACACCGAGTTCGCCGCCGCCCGCGCCCGCGACGCCACCGACCTCCTCACCGCCCCCGGAGGCGGTGTCGAGAGCGCCGAACCCGTGTGGCTGCCTCTGCGGGAGCTCGCCGAGGCGCTCGACGACGTCGACGTCTCCCTCGCGTGTGAGATCGTCGCCCTCGGCAACTGGCACCGGGCCCACCCGTTCTCCCCGCTCACCGGGACCCCCACCGAACCCGTGCTCGGCGGCTGGGTGCGTCGGGACCCGGTGACCGGCAGCGAGCACTTCCCGCGCACTGACCCTGCGGTCATCGTCGTCATCGTCCACACGGATGCTGAGGGCGTCGAACGGGTGCTGCTCGGCAACAACGCCGCCTGGCCCGCCGGACGCTACTCCCTCCTCGCCGGATTCGTCGAACCCGGCGAGACGCTGGAGAACGCGGTCATCCGCGAGATCTGGGAGGAAGCGCATCTGAGAGTCGTCAATCCCCGCTACCTCGGCTCCCAGCCGTGGCCCTTCCCCTGCTCCCTCATGCTCGGATTCTCCGCCGAGGCGGAGAGCCTCGACGTCGCCGCCGACGAAGCGGAGATCGCCTCGCTGCGGTGGTTCACCAGGGCCGAGCTCAACGCCGAGATCGCCGCCGGCCGGGTGAGCGCCCCAGGAACGGTGTCGATCGCCGGCCAGCTGCTGCGGGCGTGGCTGGAGAACGAGTGAACACTCGCGCCGCCGACCTCCTCGCGGCTCTCGACGACGAGCAGCGGGAGGTCGCCACCCACTTCTCATCCCCGGTCATCGTCCTCGCCGGTGCCGGAACCGGCAAGACCCGGGCGATGACCCACCGCATCGCCTACGGCATCGCCACCGAGGTCTTCCCACCCCACCACGTCCTCGCCCTCACCTTCACCGCGAAGGCGGCCGGCGAGATGCGCGCGCGGCTGCGTTCCCTCGGCGTCCCCGCAGTCCAGGCGCGGACCTTCCATTCCGCTGCCCTGCGCCAGCTGCGGTTCTTCTGGGACCGCTTCGCCGGCGGTGACTTCCCCCGCATCATCGAGAACAAGGCCGGGGTGCTCGGCTCCGTCATGCAGGACCTCGGCATCGACGTCAGCCGTGAGCTCGCGCGTGACGTCGCCGCGGAGATCGAATACGCCGCGGCCTCCCTGCTCGGCATCGAGGACTACGCGATGAAGGCCCAGGCGCGCGAACTGCCCGGCGACCTCGGCGTCGAGGACATGGTGCGCATCGCCGAAGCCTATTCGGAGGCGAAGACCCGGGGGAGACTCCTCGACTTCGAGGACGTCCTCCTCGTCCTCGACGGGGCCCTCGCCGAGTACCCGGCGATCGCCGCGGAAGTCCGTGAACAGTACCGGCACTTCGTCGTCGACGAGTTCCAGGACGTCTCACCGCTCCAGTTCGATCTGCTCACCCGGTGGCTGGGGCCGCGGGAGAACCTCTGCGTCGTCGGTGACCCCGCACAGACCATCTACTCCTTCGCCGGTGCCGATGCGTCCCTGCTCGAGTCCCTGCCCTCGTCCCTGTCGTCCTCGACGACGATCCGCCTCGTCCGCAACTACCGTTCGTCGCAGGCGATCGTCTCCACCGCCAACAGCCTGCTCCGCCACACCTCGCGCACGGCGCTGACCCTGCGCACGGACAATCCCGAGGGACGGTCCCCGCGGATGGTCGAATATCCCACCGACGAGGCGGAGGCGGTCGGAGTCGTCCAGGCGATCGCCGCCGAGGTGAGGGCAGGGCGTCGCCCCCGGGACATCGCGGTCCTCTTCCGCACGAACGGGCAGAGTCCGGCCTTCGAACAGGCGCTGACGGCGGCGGGAATCCCCTACCTCCTCCGCGGCGGGGAGCGGTTCTTCGCCCGCAAGGAGGTCAAGGAGGGCATCCTCATGCTCAGGGCCGCCCGAGCGGCGGCGGGGGCGCGTCCGCTGCCGGAGATCGTCGCCGAGGTGCTCGCCTCGGCGGGCTACACCCGCACCCCGCCCCCGGCCGGAGCGAGCAGGCAGAAGTGGGAGTCGCTCAAAGCCCTCGTCGATCTCGCCGAGACTCACCAGGCGGCCTCGGAGCTGCCGGTTCCCCTCGACGCCTTCCTCGCCGACCTCGCCGATCGCGCCGAGCACCAGTTCGCCCCCGACATCGAGGGCGTCACGCTCGCCTCGTTCCACGCCGCGAAGGGCCTCGAATGGGACAGCGTCCACCTCGTCGGGCTGAGCGAGGGGCTGCTGCCGATCAGCTACGCGCAGACGCCCCGGGCGATCGCCGAGGAGCGTCGGCTCTTCTACGTCGCCGTGACGCGTGCCGGCGCGGACCTATCGCTGAGCTGGTCGCTCGCCCGTCACGCCTCGAAGCAGAAGCCGCGCAGCCCCTCGCGCTTCCTCTCCGAACTCGGACGGGTCGAGGAGAGCACCGGCGGGGGTCGGCGGCCGGGGACGACGGTGACGACCAACCGGTGCCGTGCCTGCGGGCGGGTCCTCGTCTCCCAGGCCGATCGAGCTCTGGGCAGGTGCGCGGGCTGCCCCGCCGAGGTCGATCTCGAACTCCTCGATCGGCTGCGCCGGTGGCGGGCCCGAGTCGGACTCGAACAGGGCCTCCCTCCCTACCTCGTCCTCACCGACACGTCGCTCTCGGCGATCGCCGAGATGCGCCCGGGCGACCTCACAGCCCTGGCCCGCATCCCAGGGGTGGGAGCGACGAAGCTCGAACTCTACGGGTCGAGTCTGCTGCGCCTCATCGCCGGGTAGCGGTCACTGCGCCGCCTCCTCGGGACGACCGAAGCGGGGGACGGGCGCCCGGCAGTGACAGCGCGGATGGAAGGCGAGGTCCTCCTCGTCGGCGAATCCCGTGCGGAGGTCGACGGAGCGGACCATCGGTTCGGCTGCGTCCTCGAGAAGCGCGCGCCGGAGGACGAGGGCGATGTGGGTGGCAGCGACTCCCGCCGCAAGCGGATCGCTGAGCTCGTCCCGGTCCTGCAGTGCTCTGATCCGCGGGTACTGGTCGAACCAGTCCGCATCGGCGTCCCGGAGGCTCAGGCACCCGCAGAGCGTGCACGGCGTGCGTCCCGGTCGCACCAGCCCGGTGAGGGTGACCGTGAACTCCCCGGCGACGACCTGGCAGTGGTCGATCTCGCGATCGACGAGCCAGGTGGCCGAGTGGAGATCGGGTACAAGGTGCGAGGTCGTGACGACGATGGGATGGGCGAGTGCCTCGCTCTCGTCGACGCGTGATGCCGTCGAGACCGCGAACCCGGCCAGTGAGAGCTGGTGGGCCACCGGAGAGCGAAGCGGTCCGAGGACTGCGACGGTGCGTGCCGCGAGGACCTCGGAGGTCTCGTCGGGGGTCCGTCGGAAGAGCCGAGCCGTGGACAGTGCCTTCGACCCCTTCGCCATCGCCGAGGTGTCGGAGTCCGAGGGGATGAGGACATCGGCCTCGGCGAGGAGGGAGATGAGCGAGGTCGCCCGAGCGAGGTCGATTCCGAGCTCCTGAGCGCGGTGGTGGAACTGCGCGGAGGCCAGCCCCATCCGCAGGTCCTCGATGAGCGAGGCCTCCGCGGGGAGGAGACCGTCGATGAGGACGGGATCCTCGACCCCGAACTGGAGGCAGCCGCGGCCGCGCCACGTGATCGGCACACTCGGACAGATCCTCAGCATCACAGTCCTCGCTCTCGGTTCGGGAGCCTCTACGGTAGTGAATGCGCAGGCCGCGCACCAGAGCGAATGCCAGACTGTGGAAAACCTTGTGGAAAAACGGAAGAGGACAGGTCGGAAAGTCAATCCGACATGCCCTCAACCGCATGATGCCCCAGGCGCTCGCGGCGACTCGTGCGGCTTCCCCTTCCGCACGCATCTCCGGGTTTTCCGGGGTCAAACATAGAACCTATGCCCCATTCGCGGCCCCGTCAATGGCGCATCCGGCCGCCGCGGTCCGCCGATCTGTGGATAACGTGTGGACACCTGCCGACGGGCTGTGGAGGAGCGACTCGCCGCCCGTCGAGTCGAAACGCGCCGGGGGCAGATGAATGCGTAGGTCACTTCCGATGCGCGGTCGGTCGGCGGCTCCCATCGGTCTGTGGACGGAGGTGTGAGGGCACTGGATCACGATACTCAGGAAACTCACAAGTAGCCACCACGGCCCCTCACGCGCTCTCGTGTCACTGTCGTTCCCTATCATTGGGGCATGGCAGAGCAGGTTCGGTGGACGGAGGAGCGTGTGCTCCGGGCGATCGCCCGCGGAGAGATCGTCGTGCGGCGTTCGGCACGGCGGAAGAAGACGATCGCGGTGTCGAAGGAGATCGACACCTATGTGCTCAGTGCTCCCGACCGCTACAGCGTCGAGTCGAACATCCGGTCGCTGACCGATCTGTTCAACCGCCTCGCCGCGAAGGACCACTCCTCGGCTGCGGACCTCGTCGCTCTCGCCGACGAACTCAACGACCGCTACTTCGCCGGACGCCTGCGGCCGGCGTCGATCCGGTGGGTGACGAACCAGAACCTCAGCCGGTGGGCGTCGACGACGACGTCGACCGGCGACATCAGGATCTCCCACCGGCTGCAGTCCGTGCCGCGCTGGGTGCTCGAGACCGTCATCGTCCACGAACTCGCGCACCTGCAGATCGGCCCGCACACCAAGGAGTTCCACGCTCTTGCCGACCGTCACCCGAGGCAGGCGGAGGCGAAGCTCTATCTCGACGGCTTCAGCGCGGGGGAGCGCTTCGGCCGCGGCACCTGAGGCGGCCGTGCGCGGGTCCGTTCGGCTGCCGCGTGACCGACCGCTCATCGATCCGTTCAGGCGCCTTGCGCGAACACCTCGGCTGTGGCCCGATAGAGCTGCGGAAGGCGCTCGACGAGGTCGGGCATGAGGTCCTCGGGAAGTCTGCCGACGGGGAACCAGGCCACGTCGATCGATTCCTCGGAGACCCTCGGCAGATCCGCCGTCTCGGCGACGGCACCGTAGATGACGTCGAAATGGCGTCGGCACGTGCCGAAGTCACCGGCCAGCTCGTGGATGTCGAGGTCGATGGGGGCAGGGGAGACCCATGAGAGCGAGCCGATCCCGCTCTCCTCGAGCGCCTCGCGTCTCGCCGCCTCCCGCAGGCTCACATCACCGGGTTCGAGGTGACCCCCGAACTGCATCCAGGCCCCGGCCTTCCGGTGGTGGTTGAGGAGGACCGCTTCGGCGGCGGGGTCGATGACGAGGCAGCTCGCCGTGACATGCTCGGACGTGCCCTCACGCACGAGCGCCGACGCCCCGCTGTGCTCGAAGAGCTCAGCGAACGCCTCGGCGTTGACGATGCCCGTGATCTCCGCGCGAGCGGTGTCGAGGTCGATCACCTCACTTCTCGTCGCGGTCCGTGGAGTCAGGGCCCTCAGGGGTCGACTCGTCCTCGGTCGCCGCGGACTCGTCATCCGTCGACCTGTCGCCTCGCGCGCTGTCACCCCGCGCGCTGTCGGCCTGGGAACCGTCGGCGGAGGAGGCGTCGGTGGATGAGTCGCCATCCTGCGACGCGGATGCCGAACCGTCCTCGGCGTCGCCTCGCGCCTGCGCCGGATCCTCGGCACCGGCGGACGAGTCGGTCGCGGTGGCCGTGGCGCCGCTGCCGTCCGTGCCTTCGGCGAGGATGCGGCTGAGCGCCTCGTCGAGGGTCGATCCGCCCTCCCATTCCGCGCGACGGCGTTCGCTGTAGCCGAGCGGGTCGTCGAGGTCCTCGGTCGTGGGCAGGAGGTCGGGATGGGAGAAGACCTTGTCCCGGGCCTCCGCCCCGCCCTGCGTCTCGAGGTACCCGAAGAGCGCGGCGGCGTCGCGCAGCCGGCGGGGATTGAGCTGGAGTCCGACGAGGGTGGAGAAGGTCTTCTCCGCCGGGCCGGCGGTCGCCCGTCGACGGCGCAGGGCCTCGCGGATCTGCTCGCGAGCCGGAAGCTTCTCGCACGCGGCATAGACGACGACGTCGACCCAGCCGGCGATGACCGCAAGGAGGTTCTCCAGGGTCGTCAGCGCCCGCTTCTGCTCGTCCGTCGTCGGCGGGTTGAAGAGTCCCTGGCGGATGTTGTCGCTGAGGTCGGAGATGTTCGAGGGATCGATCGACGAAGCCATCTCCTCGATCTGCGAGGTGTCGACCTTGAGGCCCTGAGCGTATCGGGCGAGCGCGGTCTCGACCTGAGCGCTCAGCCACGGAGCGCGCTCGAAGAGTGCGAGGTGCGCGAGCTCCTGGGCGGCGAGATAGATGCGGACCTGGGAGACGTCGACGCCGATCTCCTCGGCGAACGCGGCGATGTTCGACTCGACGAGGACGGCCTGGTCGTGGGGGAGCAGAGGCAGTCCCACCTCGGTGCCGGTGAGCACGCTCTCCGACAGCGCCCCGACGGCCTGACCGATCTGCATCGAGAACATCGAATCGCTCATCGAGGAGAACATCGACGAGGCACCGGCGAGGATGCCCTTCATCTCTTCGGGCATCTGGGTCTGCAGGGTGTCGGTGAGCGCGGTCGACATGTTGTCCTTGATCGGCTCGACGAAGCGCTGCCAGCCTGGCATCGTCCGTTTGACCCAGTCGGCGCGGGTGAGCGTCGACGTCGACCGATTGGCCACGGAGAGGTCCGTCGCTTCGGCGAGCCACAGCTCGGAGAGGCGGAATGCATCCGTGGTCGCGTGGACCGCGTCATCACCGACAGCGGGATCGGGGGAGGGGACGCTGCGCAGGGCGATCGAGGTCGCCTGCGCGGTCGGGTCGGCTCCCTGCCCGAAGAGGCCCTGCATCTGGTTCATGATCGTCGCCATCATTGCGGGGTCGATCGAGAAGCCCTGTGCACCGCCGGCACCCTGCGCGCCGTCCGAGCCGCCCTGACCACCCTGGCCGAAGAGCATTCCGAAGATCTGCTCGAAGGGGTTCTGCTCGTTGCTGTTGTCGTTGGTGTTGTCGTTGCTCATGATCTCACGCGCCTTCACGAATCGTAGTCATCACCACGGTAACCGCCGTACCTGTCAGAAGCTTCCCAATCCCGCCCGATGTTCGCACCGGGCGAAAGGAGTCTGAGAATTCCGTGACCTGCTTTCAACTAGACTGGTCACGCGGTGCAGCGAAAGGAATACATGTCTGAGAATGCCCCCCGGGCCGTGCCGGTGACGGCGCCGTCCCAGCGGAGCCGAGCCCGCCGACGTTCACCCCGTTTCGCCACGTCCTCCGGCGTCATGACCTATCTCCTCATCGCCCTTGCCGTGCTCCTGCCCGTGCCCTACATGCTCCAGCTGCCGGGGCCGGTGTTCAACACCCTCGGTGACTATCAGGGGAAGCCGATGATCAGCGTCTCCGGCGCCCAGACCTACCCCACCGACGGGAAGATCGACATGCTCACCGTCGCCGTGAGCGGTGGACCCGGACGCGACACCTATGCCTCGCAGGCGCTCGGGGCGCTCATCCGCGGCAAGGAGACGGTGGTTCCGACCGAGGCCTACTATCCGCTCGAGACGACCCGCGAGCAGGTCGCGGAATCGAACTCGTATGAGATGACGTCGAGCCAGGACGTCGCCGTCGCCGCTGCGATGGAGCAGCTCGACAAGCCGTACACGGTCTCCCTCCTCGTCGACGAGGTGACTCAGGGTGCTCCGGCCGACGGTCGGCTGGAGTCGGGAGACCGAATCCTCTCCGTCAACGGCACCGGCCTCGAAACCGACCCCGAGGCGGCTGCGAAGATGAGCACGACCGTGCAGAACTCGGACTCCGTCGATCTCGTCGTCGACCGGGACGGCGAACAGGTCGAGCTCACCCTCGAGCCTGCGACGATCCAGGGACGCAACGCCATCGGCATCACGATGAAACAGGATTTCGAGTTCCCCGTCGACGTCACCTTCAACGTCGACGGCATCGGCGGACCGTCCGCCGGCACGATGTTCGCCCTCGCGATCGTCGACGAGCTCACTCCGGGGGCGATGACCGGCGGCAAGCACGTCGCCGGCACCGGTGAGATCACCCCCGCCGGACAGGTCGGCCCCATCGGCGGAGCCCGGCAGAAGGTGGCGGCGGCGACCGCGGCGGGAGCGAAGCTCTTCCTCTCGCCCGCCGGCAACTGCGCCGAGGTCATCGCCGCAGCCGACCGGTCGAAGATCACCGTTGCACGCATCGACACCCTCGACGACGCGCAGAACGCCGTCGAGGGCTTCGCCGCCGGGGACACGTCCGCACTGAAGACGTGCCCGGCCGGCGACTCCACCAATGAGAAAGGGAAGCAGTGAGCACTTCGTCCTCACCCACCTCCGCGAGAATGCCCGGATCTGGATCCAAGCGTTCCCCCCTGCTGCTCACCCTCGTGACGGTGGCGATCCTCCTCGTCGCCTTCATCGCGTTCACCCAGGTCTACACCGAGGTGCTGTGGTTCGGTCAGATCGGTGCCGGCGACGTGTTCCGCACGATGTGGTTCACCCGCGGCATCACCTTCCTCGCCGGCTTCGTCGTCATGGCCGTCCCGGTGTGGCTGAGCCTGCACCTGGCGTATAGGAACCGACCGGTGTACGCACCGACGACCCCGCGCCAGGAGAACCTCGACCGCTACCGCGAGGCCATCGAGCCCCTGCGCCGGGTCGCGACCCTGGCCATCCCCGCCGTCGTCGGCATCCTCTCCGGCATCACCGCCTCCGCGCAGTGGAGCACGGTCCTGCAGTGGATCAACGCGACGCCGTTCGGCGAGACCGATCCGCAGTTCGGCATCGACAAGTCCTTCTTCGTCTTCGTCCTTCCCGGTCTGCGGCTCATCGGCGACACGCTGGGGATGGCGCTCGTGCTCTCGCTTATCGCCGCCCTCGTCGCGCACTACCTCTTCGGCGGCATCCGCCCAGGAGAGCAGCGGGGGATCGTGCTGACGAAGACCGCGCAGTGGCAGATCGGCATCACCGTCGCCGTGCTCGTCCTCGTCCAGGCCGGTCGCCTGTGGCTGAGCCGCTATGACCGGCTCACCGCGACCGGCGGCATCGTCCCCGGTGTCACCTACGTCGACGACCGGGCCGCGCTGCCGGCGATGGCGATCGTCGCGATCGCCGCCGTCCTCGTCGCCCTCCTCTTCGTCTACACCGCGTGGAAGGGCAACTGGCGGATCTCGATCATCGCCACCCTCACCCTCCTCGTCCTCGGCGGGGTCTCGATCATCGCCTACCCTGCGCTCGTCCAGCAGTTCCAGGTCAATCCCTCCCAGCAGAGCCTCGAATCCGAGTACATCCAGCGCAACATCGACGCGACCAGGGAGGCCTTCGACTTCGACGACATCGAGGTCACCCCGTACGAGCCGAGCACGAGCGGTGAGAAGGGAGCGCTGCGCGAGGACGCCGA
Source organism: Brevibacterium sp. LS14 (assembly GCF_012027885.1). Taxonomy (NCBI): domain Bacteria; kingdom Bacillati; phylum Actinomycetota; class Actinomycetes; order Micrococcales; family Brevibacteriaceae; genus Brevibacterium; species Brevibacterium sp. LS14. The sequence continues at coordinate 80,759 of NZ_SJXG01000058.1, read as the reverse complement.
GACCGCGGCATCGATCCGCCTCCTCGATCCCAACCTCGTCTCCGACACCTTCCGCCAGCTCCAGCAGGTGCGGCCGTACTACTCGTTCCCCGCCCAGCTCGACGTCGACCGCTACAACATCGACGGGCAGATGCGCGACACGGTCATCGCCGTGCGCGAGCTCAGCCCCGCCTCGGTGAACAACCAGAGCTGGTACAACCGGGCGATCGTCTACACGCACGGATTCGGCGTCGTCGCCGCCAACGGCAACCAGCGCAATCCCGACGGCGAACCGACGTTCATGGAGTCGGACATCCCGCCGCAGGGCGAGTTCCCCGAATACGAGCCGCGCGTCTACTTCGGCGAGAGCTCTCCCGAGTACTCGATCGTCGGCGGACCCGAAGGGGCCACACCGCGCGAGCTCGACTACCCCTCGGACGAAGAGGGCGGTTCGGGTCAGGTCAACAACACCTTCCAGGGCGACGGCGGCCCATCCGTGGGCAGTCTCTTCAACCGCCTCGCATACGCGCTGAAGTACCAGGACGAGCAGATCCTCCTCTCCGATGCGGTGAACTCGGAGTCGCAGATCCTCTACGAACGCCATCCGCGTCAGCGCGTCGAGAAGCTCGCTCCGTTCCTCAAGATCGACGGCGACCCCTACCCGGCGGTCGTCGACGGCAAGATCAAGTGGATCCTCGACGGCTACACGACGGCCAAGGACTACCCGTACTCGACACCGCAGCCCCTCCAGGAGGCCACGGAGGATTCGACGACGGCGACCGCACCCGGCACGGTCGCGACCCTGCCGGATGAGGAGGTCAACTACATCAGGAACTCCGTGAAGATCACCGTCGACGCCTACGACGGCTCCGTCGACATGTACCAGTGGGATGAGAACGACCCGGTGCTCAAGACGTGGATGAAGATCTTCCCTGGTCTCATCCAGCCCGCGTCGGAGATGTCCGGTGACCTCATGAGCCACGTCCGCTACCCCGAGGACATGTTCAAGGTCCAGCGTGAGCTGCTCACCCGCTACCACGTGACCACGGCGAGCGAGTTCTACACCGGGCAGGACTTCTGGGCCCTGCCGACCGATCCGACGAAGCAGGCGAACAGCGGTCTCACGCAGCCGCCGTTCTACATGACCCTGCAGATGCCGGGTCAGGAAGCGCCCTCGTTCTCGCTCACGAGCTCCTACATCCCGGCCCGCTCCTCGGAGGGTCAGTCGCGGAACAACCTCACCGGCTTCCTCTCCGCCGATGCGGACGCCGGGGCGACGAAGGGCGAGATCTCGGAGAACTACGGCAAGCTCCGGCTCCTCCAGCTGCCGCGCAACACGACCGTTCCAGGCCCCGGTCAGGCGCAGAACAACTTCAACACCGCGCCCGAGGTCCAGCGCAGCCTCAACCTGCTGCGTCAGGGTGAGTCGCAGGTCCAGAACGGCAATCTGCTCACCCTGCCGCTCGGCGGCGGACTGCTCTACGTCCAGCCCGTCTACGTCCGCTCGGCCGGTGAGACCTCGTACCCGCTGCTCCAGCACGTGCTCGTCGCCTTCGGTGAGAACATCGGGTTCGCCCCGACCCTCGACGAGGCGCTCGACCAGGTGTTCGGCGGTGATTCGGGCGCCGAGGCCGGCGACGCGGGCACGGAGTCCGGCGGTGGCGGAACCGCAGGCACCTCCGGAGGCGAGGGTGAGGGCGATCAGCCCGCCAACAAGAGCCTCAATGATGCCCTCGAGGAGGCGCGCAAGGCGATGGAGGACTCCGACGCCGCGCTCAGGGAGGGCAACTTCGAGGAGTACGGCAAGGCGCAGGACCGCCTGCGGAAGGCCCTCGAGGATGCCGTGGCCGCCGACCCCTCGATCGCTGAGGACGGCACCCAGTCGCCTGCTCCCAATGAGGGCGGGAACTGAGCCGAAGACGGCCTGAGCCGAAGACGACGGCCCCCGGAGAACTTCTCCGGGGGCCGTCGTCGTGCAGGGCGGACCGGATGGGGCCGCCTCGGCGGGGGAGCGGTGATTACTGCGTCAGATACCCGTCGAGGTCCTCGACGATCTCCATCGCTCCGACGGGGCCGAGGCCGAGGAACCACACGTCGTCGTCGACGCGGTGCACCCGGCCGTCCTTGACCGCTTCGAGTCCCGTCCACTGGCTCGTCGACAGCGCCCGGGTCTCCCCGGTGGCACCGGGATCGCCGTAGCTCGTGTAGAAGATGTAGTCGCCGTCGGCCTGGTCGAGCTTCTCGGGAGAGATCTCCACGGCGAGATCGTCGACGTCCTGCATCTCCGGGCGTGCCAGACCGGCATCGGCGAGGACGACTCCGATGAGGGACAGGTTGCCGTAGAGGCGCAGACGCTCGGGCATGAACCGCACGAGTGAGATCGTCGGGTCGCCCTCGACGCTGTCCTTGAGCTCGGTCACCGCCCGCCCGTACTCGTTGAGCTTCTCGGTGGCCGCCTCCTCGGTGCCGAGCGCCTCACCGGCGAGGAGGAAGTTCTCCTTCCACGGGAAGCCGGGGCGGATCGAGAAGACCGTGGGAGCGATCGCCGACAGCTGGTCGTAGAGCTTGTCGGCACGCAGCTGACTGCCGAGGATGAGGTCGGGTTCGAGGGAGGCGATCTTCTCGAGGTCGAGTTCGCTGATCGTCCCGACGGTCTCGACACCTTGAGTCTTCTCGGCGAGGTAGGAGGGAACGGGGTTCGCCCCCTTGGTGGTCACCATGCCCACCGGTGTGATGCCGAGGGCGATGACATCGTCGAGTTCTCCGGTGTCGAGGACGACGACGCGTTCGGGCTTCGCCTCGATCTCCGTCGTCCCGTTGGCGTGTTCGACGGTGCGGGGGAACTCACCGGGTGCCGCATCGCTGCCGAGCTTCGCGGTCTCTTCGTCGGCGGTGTCGAAGAGTCGGCCGCCGGTGGCGACATCGGTGTTCCCGGCGCTGTCTCCGGATGTCGCTTCGGACTCGGCGGCACAGCCGGAGGCGAGCAGAGCGACGGCGAGCACGGTCGCGGTCATGGTGCGGAGACGGGAAGAGCGGGGGAGTTGAGAGAATCTGGTCATAAGGTGAGTCTAACCTCACCTGGTGGTTCGGGCCGGCTGCGCCTCGCGGGTCCGGCCCGACCGTACAGCGCGCGTCCCGATTGCCGGGGCGAGTCCGGGGATGAGAAGAGGCCCCGTCCAGATCAACTGGACGGGGCCTCTGCCACTGTGGTGGCGGGGGGAGGATTTGAACCTCCGACCTCCGGGTTATGAGCCCGGCGAGCTACCGAACTGCTCCACCCCGCGGCGTGGTCTCCACATTACACGAGCGTAATTCCCGGAGCAAAATCCTGGACAAGTGACCTTTGCCACACGGTAACCTGGGGTTCACCCGAACGGCGGATCCTGAGGGGATGCCGGGCGGGCATGGGGGCGATGATGCCAAGGCGGGTCCGGTGCGACTGCGCACAGGAGGCCTGTCGAGCAGGGGGCCTCGGCGCGCAGGGCTTGCATCTGGTTGAAGTCTCAACTATAGTCACTGACGTACTTCAAGTTTCAATCAAAAGGAGGACAGGCACATGACCGCACTTCCCAACGGACTCACCCCCGGAACGTGGAACATCGACCCGAACCACTCGGAGTTCACCTTCACCGCCCGGCACGCGGGTGTCTCGAAGGTCCGCGGCAACTTTGAGACGATCGCCGGGACCGTCCAGGTCGGTGAGACCCTCGAGGACAGCTCGGTCACCGCTGAAGCGGTCGTCGACTCGATCAACACCCGCAACGCCCAGCGTGACCAGCACCTGAAGACGAGCGACTTCTTCGCTGCCGATCAGCATCCGAAGCTCACCTTCACCTCGACCGGCATCAAGGCCGAGTCGGGCGACGAGTTCGCGCTCGAAGGCGACCTCACGATGCGCGGAGTGACGAAGCGCGTGACCTTCGACAGCGAGTTCAACGGCGTCGCCACCGATCCGAACGGCAACCAGGTCGCCGGGCTCTCGGCTGAGGCGACGGTCGATCGCAAGGAGTTCGGCATGGAGTTCAGCGCCGTGCTCGGCGGCGGCGAGCTGCTCGTGTCCGACAAGATCAAGATCGCCCTCGACCTCGAGCTCACCAAGGCCTGATCGCCGGGCGATCACTCCCCTCCGTCCGGACACAGGTGTGCGCCTGTGTCCGGACGACCCCACAGCGGGCCGCTCTCTCCGAGCGGCCCGCTGTCGCGTGTCCCGAGGGCCCAGCGGTATCAGCCGAATCGGCCGGGGAGCCGGCGTTGCCCGGGCACCAGCCGTGTCAGCCGACGAGCAGCTGCGGATCGGCGGCGACCGCCTCGGCGAGGGAGCGGAACCGCCGGGCCCCTTCGGCGACGTCGGCCGGTGCCTTGCAGAACGAGTACCGGATGGCGCTCCGGTAGGCCTCGGACGCGGTCGAGTCCGGCCGGCACAGGGCCGGGACGGGAATGCCGACGAGGCCGTGCCTGCGGGCGAGGAGATCATTGAGGGCGAACGCGTCGAGATCGGTGAGCGCAGAGAAGTCGACGACGGTGAAGTATCCGGCGGCCGGATCCGAGGCCCGGGCACCGGGCACGGTCGCACATGCGGCGACGAGCACCTCGGCGCGCTCGCGCAGGGACCGGCGATTGCCCGCGACGAAATCGTCGTCCGAGTCCAGCAGACGGGCGAGGCCGATCTGCATCGGCCCACCGCCGGTGAACGTGAGGAACTGCTTGACGGCCTGGATCGCCTCCCGCACCTCCGGTGCGGCGATGACCCAGCCGATCTTCCACCCGGTGATGTTCCAGCTCTTGCCCGCTGAGGAGACCGTGACGACTCGGGCAGGGTCGGCTGCAGCCACGGCCGGAGGGATGTGCGCACTCTCGTCGAGGACCAGCTGCTCGTAGACCTCGTCGGTGAGCACCCACGCATCCGCGGTCTCGGCGGCGCGGACGATTCGCGCGGAGTCGTCAGCGGAGAAGACGAATCCCGTGGGATTGTGCGGAGTGTTGACGATGACGAGTGCCGCACCGTCGGCCATCGCGGCCTCGAACGCCTCCCAGTCGGGTCGGAATCCGCTCTCGGTCTGGAGCACAGGCACGGTGACGAACTCTCCGCCGGCCGCCGCGACCGCAGCCGGGTAGGCGTCGTAGTACGGTTCGAACGTCACGACCCGGCCTCCCCGGGGGACGAGGGCGAGGATCGCCGCGGTCAGCCCCTCCGTGGCCCCACACGTGACGAGCACCTCCTCGGCGGCGACCGGATGGCCGAAGTCCTTCGCCCGTCGGCGCGCGATCGCCTCGCGGAGGATCGGGTGTCCCTGCCCGGGGGCGTACTGGTTGAAGCCCTCGCGCATGGCCTCGGCCGTCGCCTCGATGAGCGACGCCGGCGCATCCGTGCCCGGAGCACCCTGGCCGAGGTTGACCGCCCCCGTCGCCGCCGCCAGCTGCGTCATCTGGCCGTAGATCGTCTCCGAGAGCTCTCCGTCGGCACCGACGAGTCCTGCCGCGTCCGCCATCTCGTGCCAGAGCATCGCGCGGGAGAGATCCGGCCTCATTCTGCGACCTCGGGGGCGACGCGGCCGAGGGCGTCGAGCACCCGCTCGTGGAGGCGCCCGTTCGTCGCGACGGCGTTGCCGCCGAAGACCCCGGGCACCCCGGCGGTGTTCGTGAAGGTGCCCCCGGCCTCGAGGACGATCGGAGCGAGTGCCCCCATGTCGTAGAGGGCGAGCTCCGGTTCGCAGGCGATGTCGACGGCGCCCTCGGCGACGAGCATGTACGAGTAGAAGTCCCCGTAGCCGCGCGTGCGCCACACGGCATCGGTGAGGGCGATGAACTCGTCGCGGACCCCGAGATCGCGCCAGGCGCTCAGCGAGGCGAAGGAGAGGGAGGCGTCGCCGAGATCGTCGACCCGCGAGACCTCGATGCGCCGGTCAGGGCCCCCGGGACCCCTCGCGAAGGCACCCTGTCCCGCGGCCGCCCACCAGCGGCGGGAGAGCGCAGGAGCGGAGACGACGCCGAGGAGGGGCCGCTGACCCTCGTAGAGGGAGATGAGGGTGGCCCACACGGGCACTCCGCGGACGTAGTTCTTCGTCCCGTCGATGGGATCGATGATCCAGCGCCGCTCCGAGCTCCCGTGCGATCCGAACTCCTCACCGAGGACGCTGTCCTCGGGGCGGGTGACGGCGAGCCGGTCGACGAGCGCTGATTCGACGGCCCGGTCGCACTCCGTGACGGGGGTGAGGTCCGGTTTCGTCTCGATCGTGAAGTCCTGGGCGATGAAGCGCGAGAGGCTCAGCGAATCGGCGAGGTCGGCGAGGTCGAGCGCGAGGTCGAGGTCGTTCATCCTCCCACTCTAACCAGCGTTGGCGAGCAACCTCCGCAGTGACTCCAGTCGTGAGACCCCTTCGGGGCCGGCCTTCCCGGACTCCACCCACGCATCGAGCCGGCAGCCGGGCGCATCGGCGAGGTGGGTGCACCCGCGCGGGCACTCGGTCGTCGCCTCGACGAGTTCGGGGAACGCGGCCAGCAGGCCGTCGCGGTCGACGTGGGCGAGGCCGAAGCTGCGCACGCCCGGGGTGTCGATGAGCCAGCCGCCGGTCGTCAGGGGCAGGCACACCGCCGAGGAGGAGGTGTGGCGACCGCGTCCGGTGACGTCGTTGACGTCGCCGGTGGCCCGGTCGGCGGCGGGAACGAGGGCGTTCGTCAGCGTCGACTTCCCGACGCCGGAGTGGCCGACGAGGACGCTGATATGACCGGCCAGCCGCTCGGCGACCGCGTCGTCGGCGAGGCTGCCGTCGGAGCGCAGCCCCGAGGAGACGATGTCGACCTCGGCCGCGGAGAAGCGGCGGGCGATGTCGTCGGCGGGAGCGAGATCCGTCTTCGTGACGATGATGAGTGGGGTGATGCCGGCGTCGATGGCCGCGGTCAGGGCCCGGTCGATGAGGCCGTAGGACGGTTCGGGGTCGACGGTGGCGGTGACGATGCCCATGAGGTCGACGTTGGCGACGATGACCCGTTCGGTGGGGTCCGTGTCGTCGGCGCTGCGACGCAGCAGGGTCCGCCGCTCGGTGATCTCGACGAGCCTGGCCAGTGTGCCCTCCCGGCCCGTGGTGTCGCCGACGATGCGCACGATGTCGCCGGGGACGACGGCGACCCTGCGCAGGTTGGAGGCCCGCACCGCGGTGACGGTGCGGCCGTCGGCGTCGAAGTCCCCGTCGGCATCGGCGAGGACGACCCGGTAGCGGCCGCGGTCGACGGCGGTGACGAGACCGTCGACGGCTGACTCGTGACTGGGACGGTGCTTCGTCCGCGGACGCGAGCCGCGCCGGTTCGGTCGCGGCCGGTAGTCCTCATCGCGGAAGATGCGCGCCATCTCAGGCCTCGGCGGCGAGCATGGCTTCCCAGAGGCCCGCGAACTCCGGCAGGGTCTTCGCGACCGTGCCGACGTCCTCGATGACGATGTCCTCGGCGGCCAGGGCGAGGACCGCCCCGGCCATGACCATGCGATGGTCGTGGTAGGTGTGCCACGTGCCCGCGCGCAGCCGCGCCCCGGTGATCGTCAGGGCGTCGGGCCTCTCATCGACCTCGACGCCGAGCGCGCCGAGCTCCGCGGACAGCGCTGCGAGTCTGTCGGTCTCGTGCCCGCGCAGGTGGCCGATTCCCCGCAGGTGCGACGTCCCGGGGGCGAGTGCGGCCAGCGCCGCAACGACCGGGGTGAGCTCGCCGACGGCTGAGAGGTCGAGGTCGACGGGGGAGAGCCGCTGGGGTCCCAGGATTCGCAGACCACGGCGATCGAGATCGACCTCCGCGCCGAACGCCTCGGCGATGCGGCGGAAGTCGTCACCGGCCTGCGTCGTGTGGGCCGGCCAGCCGGGCACCGTGACGGTGCCCCCGGTGGCGAGTGCCGCGGCGAGAAAGGCTGCGGCGTTGGAGAGGTCGGGTTCGACGACGACGTCGAGCCCGCGCGGCAGGCCCGGTTCGACGATCCAGTGCTCGGGCTCCGGTTCGGTGACGTCGACTCCGGCATCGGCGAGAACCTCGAGGGTCATATCGATGTGGGCCCGGCTGGGCACACTGTCACCCCGGTTGCTCAGGTCGAGGCCGAGCGGCATCGCCGCCGCGGCGAGGAGGAGACCCGAGACGAACTGGCTCGAGGTCCCCGCGGCGATCTCGAGATGTCCCCCGCGCAGCTCGGACCCCGCATGGATCGTCAGGGGCAGGGAGTCGTCGACCGCGGTGATGGACGCGCCGAGGCGGGTGAGGGAGTCGATCGTGACGTCCATCGGCCGCGCCCGGGCCTGCTCATCCCCGTCGATGACCACCTCACGGCCGGTGGCCGCGGCGATCGGGGGGACGAAGCGCATGACGGTCCCCGCGAGACCGCAGTCGATCGCCACCGGTTCTCCACCGGCAGTGAAGTCGATCGGGGTGACGTGGAGGTCGTCGCCGGACTCCGTGATCTCCGCGCCGAGGCTGCGCAGGGCGCCGACCATGAGCTCGGTGTCGCGGCTGCGCAGCCACCCGCGGATGATCGATTCGGAATCAGCGAGCGCGGCAAGGACGAGATAGCGGTTGGTCAGCGACTTCGACCCGGGAACCGTGACGACGGCGTCGAGGGCCTCGGGAGCGCGGGGAGGCCGCCAGTCGCCCACGGCTGACGGGGGAGGCTCAGTCGACGCCAAGGGCACTCATTGCCTGCTTCGACGTGTTCTCGACCGAGGACCAGAGGTCTTCGGCTGCGTGCTGGGTGCGCCACCACAGTCCGGGCTTGCCGGCGGTGTCGACGCTGGCGAGCAGGGCGCCGCCGAGCATCGAGGTCCGGGTGAGGGTGCGCTCGAGGCGGGTGCGCTTCTCCTCCTTCGACGTCGCCTTCTCCGCGGCGATGCGCTCCCCGACGGTGTCGAGGAGGTAGGTGCCGACGAGGATCGAGGCGCTCAGGCGCGGGAAACGACCGATGGCGAGCAGGGAACCGGCAGCGACCTGCGCGGCACCGGTGGCGCGGGCGATCGTCGTCGCATCGAGCGGGATCTCCACGCGCTTGCGGGCCTGGGCGAGCAGCGGCGCGATCGAGGCTGCGGCTGCCTCAGGGCGGCGGAGACGGTCGACGCCGTTGCTGATGTAGCCGGCGGCGAGCATGGGCCTTGCGAGAAGTCGAATCGGGGACACAGGGTTCCTTCCTGAGGCTGTCGGGCATCTCACCCGCAAGCATAGCCGAAAGGGAATATCGGAACCGCGCGACGGCGTTGACGGTACACGATGTCGTCGGCATGTCAGGTCCGACGACGGCAACGACCGACCGCTCGCCGGGATCCACGCGACCTGGGTGCGCGGTGGGAGAGCGCCGAGGACGAGGAGGAGTCAGTGAGTGCCACTGCCGTGCTGGAGAGAACGGGCGTACCATTGACGGTGATGACCGAATCAGTCAGAGAAGCCACCGAGACCGAGACCGACGCACAGCGCTCGGCTCGTTTCGAGCGCGACGCCCTCGAGTACCTCAACCAGCTCTACGCGGCGGCTCTGCGGATGACCCGCAACCCCGCCGACGCCGAGGATCTCGTGCAAGAGGCGTACGCGAAGGCCTACGCAGCTTTCCACCAGTACACCCCGGGGACCAACCTCAAGGCGTGGCTCTACCGGATCCTCACGAACACCTTCATCAACAACTACCGCAAGAAGCAGCGGCAGCCGCAGGAGCACGGCAGCGAGGACATCGAGGACTGGCAGATCGCCCAGGCCGCGAGCCACACCTCCTCCGAGGGGCGGTCGGCCGAACTCGAAGCCCTCGATCACCTGCCCGACTCCGACGTCAAGGATGCGCTCTCCGCCCTGCCCGAGGACTTCCGGATGGTCGTCTACTATGCCGACGTCGAAGGCCTGCCGTACAAGGAGATCGCTGAGATCATGGACACCCCGATCGGCACAGTGATGTCGCGACTCCATCGCGGACGCAGGCAGCTGCGCGAGATGCTCTCCGAGTATGCCGCCGAGCGCGGCTTCGGCAAGCGCGAAGGAGGGGAGAAATGACCGACGGAGACTGCTGTGAGAGCATGCGGGCCGAATCGCTCATGCGCATCTACCACTACCTCGACGGGGAGCTGACGACGACCGAGATCCGTGAGATCTCGATCCACCTCGAGCACTGCCCGGCCTGCCACGACGAATACGAGATCGAAGCGATGCTCAAAGAGGTCGTGCGGCGGTCGTGCGGCCGCGAGGAGGCCCCGCTGGGACTCAAGGAGAAGATCCGGCGGAGGATCGCAGTCGAGCAGGTGCGCTGGCAGCGCTGAGGCCTGGAGCAGACAGAAGGCGGGGAGAGTCGGATGACTCTCCCCGCCTTCTCTGTGCACCCGCGGTGCACGGTGGATCAGCTGTTCGGACGCTTGCCGTGGTTGGCATTCGAACGACGGCGATCGCGACGCTTGCGGCCTCGCTTGCTCATGGCAGTTCTCCTTCGATTGGACGGTTCATTGTTTCACGCCTGTGGACCGAGGGCCAAGTTCACCCGTCGTCTCCGAGCACGTCGCGCACGCCCAGCCACGGGAACCATCCGCGGTGGAGGACGAGCCACGCGAGCAGCCCGTAGCCCTCCTGAGCCGGCAGTCGGTCGTGCGAGGACGCGAGCTCCCGCTGCCAGACCGGATGGCCGAGCAGGGGGGTGTAGGTGTCGACGTAGGGGATGCCGCGGCGTTTGGCGACATCGGAGAAGCTCGTATTCAGCTCGGCGATGGCCCGGTTGCGATCCGTTCCGTGATCGGGCGGAGGACCGATGACGAAGGCCGAGACCTTCCGCGCCAGCGCCTCGTCGAGGACGTTGGCGACGTCGAGTCTGGCGCGGGCCACCGAGCGACCGGTATCGAGGTCGCCGGAGCCGAGTGCGAGCACGAGCCGATTGTCGGCACCGTCGGAGAAGCGCAGCGCCGCCTCCGACATCGCACGGGAATGGAGGCCTGCGGAATCCTCATGGCCGACGGCCAGAGGGTAGACCCGCATGCCCGGCAGACTCGGCAGGGTCCGTGCGGTCACCCTGCCGACCCATCCGAGACCGCGGCCATCGCCGTGGCCGGCGACCAAGGGGCCGCCGACCACGGCGATCGTCGTCGAGGTCTCGGAGCTCACCGCTGCAGCACCCTGCCGACGACCTCTTCCTGCTGGAGCTCGTGGACGTGCTTGAGTCCCGTCGCCGTCGACGCCGAAGCGGGTCGGGCGACGAGGGTGAGGTCACGACCGCCGAGGAGCGGGGTGAGGTTGAGGGCCATGAACGGCCACGCGCCCTGGTTCTCCGGCTCCTCCTGCGCCCAGACGAGCTTGGCATCGGCCGGGTACCGGTCGAGGATCGCGGTGATCGCGTCCTCGTCGAGCGGGTAGAGCTGCTCGACGCGCACGAGAGCGGTCGTGTCGTCGCCGTTCTTCTCGCGCTGGGCGAGCAGCTCCCAGTAGAGCTTGCCGGAGACGAGGACGACCTTCTCGACCTTCGACGGATCGATGCTCGGGTCGTCGATGACGGCTTCGAACTTCCCGGAGGTGAAGTCCTCCGGCGAGTTCGCCGCCGCCTTGAGGCGCAGCATCGACTTCGGGGTGAAGACGATGAGCGGGCGCTTGTTCGGGGTCAGCGCGTGCCGGCGCAGCAGGTGGAAGTACGAGGCGCCGCTGGAGGGGAACGCGACGGTCATGTTCGACTCCGCGCACAGCTGCAGGTAGCGCTCGATGCGCGCCGAGGAGTGGTCGGGTCCCTGTCCCTCGTACCCGTGGGGCAGAAGCATGACGACACCGGAGTTCTGCTGCCACTTCTGCTCGGACGAGGAGACGAACTCGTCGATGACCGACTGGGCGCCCTGCGCGAAGTCGCCGAACTGCGCCTCCCACGCCACGAGGGCGTCCTTGCGCTCGACGGAGTAGCCGTACTCGAAGCCGACGGCCGCGTACTCGCTCAGCAGCGAGTCGTAGACGTAGAACCGCGCCTGGTCGTCGCTGATGTTCTGCAGAGGCGTCCACTCGTTGCCGTTGACGGAGTCGATGAGCACCGAGTGGCGCTGGACGAAGGTGCCACGGCGCGAATCCTGCCCGGCCAGCCGCACCGGGATGCCCTCGATGAGCAGCGAGCCGAAGGCGAGCAGCTCCGCGAAGCCCCAGTCGATGCCGCCGTGCATGGCCATCTCCCGGCGCTTCTCGAGCAGCGCGCGCAGCTTCTTGTGCACCGTGAAGCCCTCGGGCACGTCGACGAATGCGTCGCCGATGCGCTTGAGGGTCTCGGGGCTGATCGCCGTCGAGACGTCGTTGAGGGCCTCGATGTCGCTCGGTCGGTGCGGGGCGTTGAACGCGCTGCCCTTGCCCGACCCGGATTCGGCGGCCTTCGTCTCGGCGAACGCGGACTCCAGCTTCGACTGGTAGTCCTTGAGCGCCTCGGCGGCCTCCTCATCCGTGATGCACTTCCTGCCGACGAGGGACTCGGTGTAGAGCTTGCGAACCGACCCCTTCTTCTCGATGAGGGAGTACATGAGCGGCTGGGTCATCGACGGGTCGTCGCCCTCGTTGTGTCCGCGACGGCGGTAGGAGACGAGGTCGATGACGACATCGCGATTGAATTCCTGGCGGTACTCGAACGCGAGACGGGCCGCCCGGACGACGGCTTCGGGGTCATCGCCGTTGACATGGAGGATCGGGGCGTTGATCGACTTCGCGATGTCGGTGCAGTAGAACGACGAACGCGCCGAGGCGGGCGGAGTCGTGAACCCGACCTGGTTGTTGATGATGATGTGGATCGTCCCGCCGGTGCGGTAGCCGCGCAGCTCGGAGAGGTTGAGCGTCTCGGCGACGACACCCTGACCCGCGAACGCGGCGTCACCGTGGACGAGGACGGGAAGCACGGAGAAGCCTGCCTCTCCCTGGTCGATGACGTCCTGCTTCGCGCGCACGATGCCCTCGAGGACGGGATCGACAGTCTCGAGGTGGCTGGGGTTCGCTGCGACGTAGACGTTCGTCGAGTTGCCCGAGGGCGAGGTGAACGAGCCCTGCGTGCCGAGGTGGTACTTGACGTCGCCGGAGCCCTGGACGCTGTCGGGAGACATGGTGCCGTCGAACTCCCGGAACATCTGCGCATAGGACTTGCCCGCGATGTTCGTGAGCACGTTGAGGCGACCGCGGTGGGCCATGCCGATCGCAACCTCTTCGAGTCCGGCGTCCGCGGACTGGTTGAGGACCTCGTCGAGGAGGACGATGGCCGACTCGCTGCCCTCGAGGCTGAAGCGCTTCTGTCCGATGTACTTCGTCTGCAGGAACGTCTCGAACGCCTCGGCGGCATTGAGACGGCCGAGGATGTGCCCCTGCTCGGCACGGGTGAGCTCCTGGTGGGGGACCTCGATCTTCGCCTGGAACCAGCGGCGCTGGAGCGGATCGGCGATGTGCATGTACTCGAAGCCGATTGTCCGGCAGTAGCTCTCCCGGAGCAGACCGAGGATGTTGCGGAAGGGCATCATCGGCTTCGCGCCGAAACCGCCGGTGGGGAACTCGCGTTCGAGGTCCCAGAGGGTCAGTCCGTGCTGGTTGATGTCGAGGTCGGGATGCGAACGCTGGCGGTAGACGAGCGGATCGATGTTGGCCATGAGGTGGCCGCGCGTCCGGTAGGCGTCGATGAGTTCGATGACACGGGCGGTCTTGTTGACGTCGTCCTGGTCCTCGGCGGAGACGTCGGGAACCCAGCGCACGGGTTCGTAGGGCAGGCGCAGCGATTCGAAGACGTCGTCGTAGAAGCCGTCCTCACCGAGCAGGTAGCCGTGGACGAGCTTGAGGAACTCGCCCGAGCCCGCTCCCTGGATGACGCGGTGGTCGTAGGTCGAGGTGAGCGTGAGCACCTTCGAGACGGCGAGGTCGTTGATCGTGCGCTGGCTCGCGCCCTGGAACTCGGCCGGGTAGTCGAGCGCACCGACTCCGATGATCGCGCCCTGCCCCTTGGTCAGGCGGGGGATCGAGTGGACGGTGCCGATGCCGCCGGGGTTCGTCAGCGACACCGTCGTGCCGGCGAAGTCGTCAGCGGTGAGCTTGCCCTTGCGGGCCTTGTCGACGAGGCCGTCGTAGGCGTCGACGAACTGCCGGAAGGTCAGCGTCTCGGCCTTCTTGACGTTGGGCACGAGCAGTGAGCGGGTGCCGTCCTTCTTCGGGACGTCGATGGCGAGGCCGAAGTTGACGTGCGCCGGCGAGACCATCGCGGGCTTGCCGTCGCGGACGTCGTAGGAGACGTTCATCGACGGGAAGTTCTTCAGGGCGCGGATGACGGCGAAGCCGATGAGGTGGGTGAACGAGACCTTGCCGCCGCGGGTGCGCTTGAGGTGCGAGTTGATGACGATGCGGTTGTCGATGAGCGCCTTCGCCGGCAGGGCGCGCACCGAGGTAGCCGTCGGCATCTCGAGCGACTCGTCCATGTTCTTGGCGATGAGCTTGGCGGGTCCGCGCAGAGGGGTGACGGTCTCCTCCGGGGCGGGCTTCGGCTCGACGTCCTTCGTCGTCACCTTCGGCACCGACTTCGACTCCGCCTTGAGCGTCTCCGTCTCGGCCGAGGACGGGGAGACGCCGCGCGAGGTCTCCTTCGCGGCCGGGACCGAATCCGGGCGAGCCGCGGTTCCCGCGTCCTCGGCCTGCGGTGACCCCTTCGCCTGGGGAGCCGACTTCGCCTCGGTCTTGCCCTGCGGCTCGTCGGCCGCCTTCTTCTGCGGGGCATCCCCACCGGATGCGGAATCCGCAGCCTTCGTCGTCTGCGCTCCGTCCGTCTTCTCGTACTGGTCGAAGAACGGCCACCAGGACTTGTCTACAGAGTTCTTGTCTGACTTGTACTGTTCGTACAGTTCCTCGACCAACCACTCGTTCGATCCGAAGTCGTCGACGGTGCGGTTCGGAGTATTGACGGACACGGCGCTGATCGCCTACTTCCTGTTCACGAATTGCTGCAATACGACACATACCAGCCTAACGCGATGTGCTCCGCTGTGTGCACATGGGGGACAATAGTGTCATGCGTTTCATTTCACACCAACCGGATCACGATCTCACGTATTCCGACGTGTTCCTTGTCCCCAACTCCTCGTCGCTGACCTCGCGCTTCGACGTCGACCTCACGACCACCGATCCGACAGGGTCCCCGACCCCCATCGTGGCCGCGAACATGACGGCCGTGTCCGGGCGACGGATGGCGGAGACGATGGCCCGCCGAGGCGGCCTGGCAGTCCTGCCGCAGGACATCCCGCTCACCGCCGCCGAGGACACGATCCGCTGGGTGAAGAGCCGGGACCGGGTCTTCGAGTCGGCGCTTCGGTTCTCCGCCGAGGACACCGTCCTCTCCGCCCTCCACGTGCTCGGCAAGCGCGCCCACGGTCTCGGTGCCGTCGTCGACGATGCCGGTCGGCTCGTCGGGGTCATCGACGCCGCCGACCTGCGCGATGTCGATCGCTTCACCGCGGTGGGCGAACTCGTCCAGACCTCCCCGCAGGTCATCCGGGCCGACGAGATCGACTGGGAGGACCAGGAAGCCCTCGCACAGCTGTTCGAGACGATGAACGAGGCGCGCACCGCCTACGCCGCGGTCGTCGATGACGCGGGCGTCCTCCTCGGGGCGCTCACCCCGAAGTCGCTGCTGCGGTCGTCGATCTACACGCCGAACCTCGACGACGGGGGACGCCTCAAGATCGCCACGGCGATCGGCGTCAACGGCAACGCCGTCGAGCGGGCGAGCGCGCTCGTGGAGGCCGGAGCCGACACTCTCGTCATCGACACCGCCCACGGCCACCAGGCGAAGATGCTCGACGTCCTCACGGCCGTCGCGGACGCCGACCTCGGCGTGCCCATCGTCGCCGGCAACGTCGTCACCGCCGACGGGGTCCGCGACCTCGTCTCGGCCGGTGCGCAGATCGTCAAGGTCGGCGTCGGTCCGGGAGCGATGTGCACGACGCGGATGATGACGGCGGTGGGACGCCCGCAGTTCTCGGCCGTGCGCGAATGCGCCGAAGCGGCCGCCGAGCTCGGTGCCCACGTCTGGGCCGACGGGGGAGTGCGCTACCCCCGTGACGTCGCGCTCGCACTCGCCGCCGGGGCCTCCCAGGTGATGATCGGCTCGTGGTTCGCCGGCACGCACGAATCCCCGGGCGACCTCCTCGTCGACGGCGAGGGGCGGAAGTACAAGGAGAGCTTCGGCATGGCCTCGGCCCGCGCGGTGGCCAACCGGACGCGCACTGAGTCGGCGTTCTCGCGCGCCCGCAAGGGACTGTTCGAGGAGGGCATCTCCTCGTCGACGATGTACATCGATCCGGCGTCCCCGGGCGTCGAGGACCTCCTCGACTCGATCACCTCCGGAGTGCGCAGCTCATTCACCTACGCCGGAGCCGCGGATCTCGAGGAATTCGCCGATCGGGCGAGCGTGGGCGTGCAGAGTACGGCGGGCTACGAAGAAGGTCGACCTGTGAGCGGAAGTTGGTAGGATCGTCGCATGCAGAGTGACAGTCCCCGCCGGCGGGAAGCCGGCGACCCAGACGATGACCCCCGACCCGTGAGGGTCAGCGGAGACATCGAGACTCTCACCCCGCCCCTGCATGAGGGGGCGCACCGCTGATGGAGTGGCTGTTCCTCGCCCTCGCCCTCCTGCTCATCGCCGGCACGGGCATCTTCGTCGCAGCGGAGTTCTCCCTCCTCACCCTCGACCGCCACACGGCCGACCGAGCCGTCGCCGACGGCGTCGTCGGGGCGAAGACGCTGCGGCAGTCGATGACGCACCTGTCCACGCAGCTCTCCGCCGCGCAGGTGGGCATCACGATCACCACTCTGCTCACGGGCTACCTCATGGAGCCGTCGCTGGGCAGACTGCTCTCCCCGGTCTTCGAGACCTGGGGACTGAGCCCGGGCCTGTCGGAGCCGCTCGCGCTCACCATCGCCCTCATCGTCTCGACGGTGCTGTCGATGATCTTCGGCGAACTCGTTCCGAAGAACCTCGCGATCGCAGTGCCCTTGGCCACCGGGCGCATCGCCGCGCCGATCCAGTACGCGTTCTCCGTCGTGCTCCGCCCGCTCATCGCCGCACTCAACGGCACGGCGAACAAGATCCTGCTCGCCATGGGGATCGAACCGCAGGAGGAGGGCTCTGTCGGGCGCTCCCCGGACGAGCTCACCTCGCTCGTGCGCCACTCCGCCGAGGAGGGCGTCCTCGACGAGCAGACCGCCGGTCTGCTCGAGCGCACCCTGAGCTTCTCCGAGCGCACCGCCGAGGACGTCATGACGCCGCGCACACGGATGTCCTCGGTGGTCAAGGACACCACCGCGCGGCAGATCATCGAGCAGGCGCGTGAGACCGGCTACTCCCGGTTCCCGGTCGCCGGCGAGGACAAGGACCACATCGTCGGCGTCGTCCACGTCAAACAGGCCTTCGCCGTTCCCGTGGCCAACCGCGATGACGCGTACGCGGGAGGGCTGATGACAGAGGTCACGGAGATCCCCGAGACGCTGCGCCTCGACCCGCTGCTCATGGAGCTGCGCGGCAAGGGCATGCAGCTGGCCGTCGTCGTCGACGAGTTCGGCGGCACCGCCGGTGTCGTCACCCTCGAGGACGTCGTCGAGGAACTCGTCGGAGAGGTCGCCGACGAGCACGACAGGATGCGGGTGGCCGCCCGGCCCGCCCGCGACGGCTCGTGGATCGTGCCCGGTCAGCTGCGCCCCGACGAGATCGAGACGACGATCGGGCTGACGATCCCGGAGGACCCCGACTACGAGACCGTCGCCGGCTTCGTCCTCAAGGAGCTCGGTCGGATCCCGGTGCCCGGAGACGAGGTGCGCACGCCCGACGCGCTCATCAGGGTCGAGCGCATGCACGGCCGGCGCATCGAACGCCTCCGGGTGGTGCTGCGCGCCACCGACCACGCACTCTACGAGCAGGAAGGCGGTGCGGCATGAGCGCTGACTGGTTCGGACTCGTCTGGCTCGTCGTCCTGCTGCTCGGCAACTCGTTCTTCGTCGCCGCCGAGTTCGCCATCGTCGCCGCCAAGCGCTCACAGGTCGAGCCCAAGGCCGCCGAGGGCTCCGCCGCCGCGCGCACGGCCCTCTATGCGATGGAGCACGTCTCGCTCATGCTCGCGATCTGCCAGCTCGGCATCACTGTGTGCTCGCTGCTGCTCGGCAACGTCTCTGAGCCGGCGATCCACCATCTGCTCTCCGGGCCACTCGAGGGCCTCGGCATCCCGGCGAGCCTCTCGTCGACGATCTCGTTCATCCTCTCCCTCGGCATCGTCACCTACCTCCATGTCGTCATCGGCGAGATGGTGCCGAAGAACATCGCCCTGGCCACCTCGGGGCGTGCCGTGATGCTGCTCGCTCCGCCGCTGGTGTTCCTCTCCCGCGTCTTCGGCTTCGTCATCCGACCGCTCAACGGACTCGCCAACGCCGTGCTCCGCCTCATCGGCATCGAACCTCGTGACGAGGTCAACGAGGCCTACACGATCGAGCAGGTCGAGTCGATCGTCGCCGAGTCGAAGCGCGAGGGCCTGCTCAGCGACGACATCGGACTGCTCAAGGGAGCGCTCGAGTTCAGCGACAAGACCGCCGCCGACATCATGGTGCCGATGTCCGAACTCGTGACGATCAGCGAGAGCGTGACTCCCGACGAGCTCGTCACCCTCGTCGGCCGCACGGGATACTCGCGGTACTTCGTCGTCGACGATGACGGGTATCCGGAGAACTACCTCCACATCAAGGACGTCCTCTACGCCGATCGGGACACCGAGCCGGTGCCGGCGAAGCGGTTCCGCCCGCTCTTCACCGTGCGCGCCGACGACGAGGTCGAGGAGGCGCTCGCGCAGATGCAGAAGGTCGGCATCCACGTCGCCCGGGTCCTCTCGGCCGACGACGAGGTGCTCGGCGTCCTCTTCCTCGAGGACGTCCTCGAGGAGCTCGTCGGCGAGGTCCAGGACGCGATGCAGCGCGGTCGCGCGAACGGCTGAGGTGAGTTCGCCCACATTCGCACGCCCCAACGGTGATCCCGGTCTCCCGAACGGCGTGGCCTGTGTAACGGAATGTAACGATCGATGTGCGCCAGGTCACGGATCAGCGGTGCTCCGACACGCCTGCCCTGGGCGTTCTGCGAGGTCAGAGCCGAAACGTTGCAGAGACATGACTTTCTGTAACAATGCCGTTATAGTGTTGTGACATAAGCTTTTCGGCCGCCTGCCCGACCGCGGGCGTGCAGCACAGCAGACGACAGTTCGGAGTGATATGTCGAGTGACACCTCGACCGTGGAGGCGCCTGTGCGCCGACGCGATCTACGCAAGCAGCACGCCTCCTCGAGCGTTCCCTCTCTCCTCTCCCGGCGCACCGCCGACACGACCCCGCAGACGCGGGAATCCGCATCTCAGCCTCAGTCCCAGCCCCTCTCGCCCCGGCGAGCGGCGATGGCCGCTGAGGCTGCGGCGCAGGCGGGTTCGCCCAGGCGTGCGGCCCTGGCCGCCGAACGCGCCTCGGGAAGCGTCGCCGCCTTCGCGGGCAACCGCGGCTCCGACGGCTCCCTGCTCCGCTCCGTCCGCCGCAAGCGGGTGACCACCGCCTCGGCGCTGGCGACCGTCTCGGTCACCGGCACCGCGATCGCGGCCGTGATGATCGCCGGCAACATGGGCGGCCAGGAGGTCAAGGTCGATGAGACCGCGGCCGCGGCCCCGGCGCGTGCGATCAACGCGGAATCGGTCTCCGCGGACATTCCCGCGACCGACGAGAAGACGAGCATCGAGATCGGAGCTCCCAGCGCCAAGCAGAACAAGGCCGAGGCCGCGTCCCGTGCGATCGAGAAGTCGGTCCTGCCCGGCTGCTCCGGTGAGGCTCCGAAGGGTTCGCCCTCGAACGGCGAGCTGCCCGAGGAATGGCTGTGCGGCATCGGCGTGGGCGACCACAAGCTGCGCTCGGACGCCGCTGTCGCCTTCGCCGAGATGAACGCCGCGTTCAAGAAGGACACCGGCAAGGACCTCGGCATCACGGACTCGTACCGTGACATGGCCGGGCAGATCTCGGTCGCGGCCCGCAAGCCGGGTTTCGCCGCCCGCCCGGGCACCTCCAACCACGGCTGGGGTCTCGCGCTCGACCTCGACACCTCGAACTACGACTGGCTCGCCGCCAACGCCGGCAAGTACGGCTGGGAGAACCCGGACTGGGCCAAGGCCAACTCGTACGAGCTGTGGCACTGGGAGTACGTGCCCGGCCGCAAAGGCATGAAGGGCTCCTGAGTCCCGCCCCGCTGCGCCGTCCGACACGATCGGGCGGCGTTTTGGGTTCGGATCTCAGTCGGTGATAGCATGACATGCGTTGCCCGCGTAGCTCAGCGGATAGAGCGTCTGCCTCCGGAGCAGAAGGTCGTAGGTTCGAATCCTGTCGCGGGCACAGTGATCCGCCCATCTCCCACGTCGAGATGGGCGGTTCGTCTATCCCGCGCCGACCGCGATCACGAGGACAGTGATGTCGACTCCTTCCCCCGCGCCGAGCAGCTCTGACGAGGCGGTGCTGCGCGCCCGTCACCTGCGCAAGAGCTTCGGCCGCGACGAGACCGCGGTGACTGCGCTCGACGACATCAGCGTCGACTTCGACTCCGGGCGCTTCACCGCCATCATGGGCCCCTCCGGGTCGGGCAAGTCGACGTTCATGCATGTGCTCGCCGGCCTCGACCGCGTCGACTCGGGGGAGATCCTCATGCGCGGCGAGGACATCACCGGACTCGACGACCGGCAGCTGACCCAGCTGCGCCGCGACCGCGTCGGCTTCATCTTCCAGGCCTTCAACCTCGTCCCCACCCTCGATGCCGACCAGAACATCGATCTGCCGGTCTCGCTCGCCCGCGGCTACGTCGACGAGGCGTGGAAGGCGGAGATCGTCGAGCGCCTCGGCATCGGCGACCGACTCCGGCACCGTCCCCACGAGCTCTCCGGCGGCCAGCAGCAGCGCGTCGCCGTCGCCCGTGCCCTGCTGACGAAGCCCGATGTCGTCTTCGCCGACGAGCCGACGGGCAACCTCGACTCCCTCTCCGGCGCCGAGGTGCTCGACCTCCTCCATGCCGCCGCTGCCCAATACGGTCAGACGATCATCATGGTCACCCACGACCCCGTCGCCGCCGCCCACGCCGATCGGGTGGTGCTGCTCAAGGACGGTCGTGTGGGCGGTGAGATCGCCGACCCGACGACGGAGACAGTCGTCACCGCCCTGAGCGAGCTGAGCGCGCGATGATCTCCGTGGCCTTCGCCCAGATCCGCGCCCATTGGGCGCGGTTCGCAGCGATCGGTCTCGGCATCGCGCTCGCTGCGGGATTCGTCTCGGCCACCCTCATCATCAACACCTCGCTGCAGGAGAGCCTGCGGGAGGGGATCGGACAGTCGTTCTCCCGGGCCGGAGTCGTCGTCATGCCCGTCACCGGAGCCGCGATCGACCCGCCTGAGGTCGCCGCGGTGACGGAGTCGCTGGCGGGGGTGCCCGGGGTGAGTGCGGTCGAGGTCACCGCCAGCGCCGTCGCCTCGGCGCGCGGCGGCGGAATCGCCGACACCGACTTCGCCGTCACCCCCGCGCCGGGAGATCCCCGACTCGACACGTTCTCCGTCGTCGAGGGATCCCGTCCGCAGGAGCCCACGGACGTCGTCGTCGACACGGCGACGGCTGCCGACCTCGGCGTCGGTGTCGGAGACACCCTGCGGTTCACCACGGCGACCGCCCGGATCGACACCGACACCGATTCGATGCCCGTCTACCGCGGACCGCGGCACTCGGCCACGGACTTCACCGTCGTCGGCATCGCGGAGATGGGCGACGACCCCACCTTCGTCGGCATGCCCCGGGCCCTGACGACGGGGGCGAGCTACCGCGAGCACTTCGCCCGCTCCGGTGACGTCGCCGCCATCCAGCTCGGTCTGTCCTCCGATGCCGACCCGGAAACGGTGCGCTCTGCGATCGAGACCCGCATCGCCGATTCCGTCCTCCGCGACAGGATGGAGACGATGACCGTCGACGAGGCGGTCGACCGCCGGGTCGCGGAGTTCTCCGAGGGCAGCGACTTCATCGCATGGATGCTGCTCGGCTGTGCGGGCATCTCCGTCCTCGTCGCCGTCCTCGTCGTCTCGAACACGTTCTCGGTCATCGTCGCCGGTCGTCGCCGCGAACTCGCCCTGCTCCGCTGCATCGGCGCCTCCCGCCGACAGCTCTACGGCTCGGTCCTCGTCGAAGGCGTGTTCGTCGGACTCCTCGGCTCGCTCCTCGGGGTCATCGCCGGGATCGGGGTGAGCGCCCTGCTCGTTGCCGTCGCCACCCGGGTCTGGAAGGACGAGTTCGCCTACGTCTCGCTCACGGTGCCGGCCTGGACGCTGCTGGCCGGCGTCGTCGTCGGCGTCCTCCTCACCGTGGCGGCGACGATCCGGCCGGCACGCAGCGCGATCGCGGTGACCCCGCTCGAGGCGCTGCAGCCCTTCGACGTCCCCAGCGCTCCGACCTCGCAGTCGCGGGCGCGTGTCCTCTCCGGGTGGGGGAGCATCGTCATCGGCACCCTCGCCGTCGTCCTCGCTCTCGTCTTCGCCGTCGACTCGCCCGTCTGGATCCTCGTCGGCGCCCTCGGCGGCATCCTCGTCGTCGTCGGACTCGTCCTCGGCTCAGGCCAGATCATCCCGCCCGTGGTCTCGTGGATCGGCGACCTCGTCGTCACCCCGTGGGGTCTGCCGGGCCAACTGGCCACGCTCAACACGCTGCGCAACCGCCGCCGCACCGGGTCGACAGCCGCGGCGCTGGTCATCGGCGTCACGCTCGTCTCCACTCTCGTCGTCGGCGGCATGTCGACGAAGGCGACGTTCGGGGCGGGCCTCGAACAGCACTTCCCCGTCGACGTCGCCGTCAACCTCGGCACCGCCGCCGATCAGGACGTCATCGAGGAGATCCGCGACATCGACGGCGTCGCCACGGCGGTGCTCGCGTACCACGGGTCCGTCGTCGACGACGATGCCGAGCTCTACATCGTCGATCCGAGCTCGCTCTCGGCCCTCCTCGGCGAGCAGGCGCCTCCGGTGGTCGCCGGGCGGGTGACGGTGCCTGAGAACTACCCGGGGCAGTCGGTGCAGGTGCAGGGGCTGACGACGGCGACGCTGCCGGTCGAGAAGTCGGGGGAGTCGAGCCGGGCCTACTTCACGACCGCTGACGTCGGCAACAGGATCGGCATCTCCGCGGCGTCGACGGCTGTGCTCATCACCCTGGCCCCCGACCAGAGCGGCTCCGACGTCCTGCGCATCCGGCAGCAGGTCGCCGAGGCACTCGACGTCGCCACCGACGAGGTCATCGGTTCGGCGGTCGAACGCGGGCTCTTCGCCCAGGTCATCGACGTGCTCCTCCTCACGGCCGTCGGCGTCCTCCTCATCGCCGTCCTCATCGCCCTCATCGGGGTCTCGAACACGATCAGCCTCTCGGTCATCGAACGCCGACGGGAGAACTCGCTGCTGCGCGCCCTCGGCCTCAGCCTCGCGCAGCTGCGCGCTCTGCTCGCCTTCGAAGCAGTCCTCATCTCCGTCGTCGCCGCGCTCATCGGGCTCGGCCTCGGCGGGGCCCTGGGCATCGTCGCGACCCGACTCATCACCGTCGACTTCTCATCGGCATTCGTCGTCGACTGGTCGATCCCCGCCTCGCTCGGCATCCTCGCCGTCACCGTCA
Source organism: Brevibacterium sp. LS14 (assembly GCF_012027885.1). Classification (NCBI taxonomy): domain Bacteria; kingdom Bacillati; phylum Actinomycetota; class Actinomycetes; order Micrococcales; family Brevibacteriaceae; genus Brevibacterium; species Brevibacterium sp. LS14. Next base: position 57,130 of record NZ_SJXG01000058.1, on the reverse strand, counting down.
TCGCCGGGATCCTCTCGGCGCTGGCCCCGGCCCGTCGCGCCGCACGGCTGTCCCCGGTCGAAGGGCTCAAGCAGGAGACCTGACCCTGCCGGTAGCCGGGCACGGCCTCAGTGGTAGAAAGGCACACATGAGACCAGCGTGGACGTCGGGGATCATCCTCACCGGTATCGTCGTCGCCGCATTCAACCTTCGGCCCGGTGTCACCGGACTGTCCCCGCTGCTCGAGACGATGGGCGGCGAGATCCGCCTCGGCGGGACGTTCCTCGCCGTCATCGGCATGCTCCCGCCGCTGCTCTACGGGCTCTGCGGGTTCCTCGCCCCGCGCCTCATCACCCGCTTCTCCGCGATGACGATGACCGTGGCGGCGATGGCCATGATCACCCTCGGACTCGGGGTCCGCGCCCTCGTCTCCGACCCCGGCCTCTTCCTCGCCCTCAGCGTCCTCGCGCTGGCGGGCATGGGGCTGGGCAACGTCGTCGTGCCCCCGATCGTCAAGGCGTACTTCCCGGACCGGGTCGCGTTCGTCTCCACCGTCCACGTCGGTCTCCTCCAGCTCGGGACCTTCGTGCCCCCGCTCGTCGCCGTCCCGCTCGCCCGCGAACTCGGCTGGCGCGGCTCGCTGCTCGTCTGGGTCGCCTGCGCCGGCCTCGCAGTCGCCGTGTGGGGTGTCATCGCCGCGTGCCGTCCCGCCCCGCAGACCGAGGTGAGAGCCGCATCCGTGGGCGGCCGGGAGCTGCGCCGGCTGCTCTCGACCCCGCGGGCCTGGGCGCTGATGACGATGACGGGCATGACCTCGTTCAACAACTTCATCCTCTTCACGTGGCTGCCTCCGCTGCTCACCCGCGCAGGCTTCGACTCCGCGTTCGCCGGAGCCATGCTCGCCCTCGTCACCGCGATCCCGCTCGTCCTCGGCTTCGTCCTCCCGGCAATGGCCGCCAGGCTGCGCTCCTCGGCCGCGATCGTCGTCGCCTTCTGCCTCAGCCTCGCCGCAGGCTACCTCGGCCTCTGGCTCGCCCCGCAGGCGGCCCCGGTGCTGTGGACCGTGCTGCTCGGCATCGGCATCTCCACGTTCCCGCTCGCGCTCACCCTCATCACCCTGCGCTCGCGCGGCCCCGAGGCCTCGGCGGCGCTGTCCGGATTCGTCCAGGGCGGCGGCTACCTGCTCGCCGCGACGGGTCCCCTGCTCTTCGGCCTCCTGGTGGGAGCCGGAGGGAGTCTGTGGCCCGCCTTCGTCCTCGTCCTCGCCTCCGTCGGGATCAAACTCGCCGTCACCGTCCCCGCCACCCGGGCCGGCCATATCTGAGCCGGGCGATTCGGTGCGCGGATCGCGTGCCGAGTACGCTTGACGGGTGACCCCGGAACAGCTGCGCACCGTCCTCGCCGAGGCGGCGGCCGACACCGCCCGGACTGCGCATCCGGCCGATGGTGCGGTGCTGCGTCGTGCCGACGGCAGAACCCCCGGTCACTGGCATTCGAACCTTGCCCTGCGCACCGCGGCTCGCCTCGACGGAGCCGACGCCCATGACGTCGCCGAGCAGTTCGCCGAGGCGCTTCGCCGCCATCCCGACATCGCGGCGGTGACCGTGTCGGGTCCGGGCTTCCTCGGCATCGAGGTGACCGCGGCGAGCCTCCTCGCCGCCGTCTGCGCGATCATCGCCGAGCAGATCGACGATGCGGACCCGGGCGCTGACGCAGTCCCCGCCGCTGACGCACACACATCCGCCGACGACGGGGATCCGGCACCCGAGTCCCCCGACGGTCCGGCCCGCGCCCTCGACGACGATCCCGTCCACCTCATCCGCCGCAGCCACGCCCACGGCCGCCGACTGCTCCGCAATGCAGCCGCCGCCGGAGTACCCGGCGGATGCCCGCGCACCGCCAGGGGCGACGTCGGAGTGGGAGGGGCCCGACCGGACTCAGCCGAGATCGTCGGCGCCGAGACCCTCGACACCGCCGAGCGGAGCCTGCTCGTCCACGTCACCGAGGCGGCAGACACCCTCGCGCGCACGCGGGACCCGGCGGCGCTGACCACAACGCTCGCGGACCTCGCCCACGCCTACCTCGACTGGGCGGCGAGCCACACGCTCGTCCCCACTCTCGACGCCGACATCACCGCCGTCCACGCCGCCCGGGCCGTGCTCGTCGATGCTGTGACCACCGTCCTCGCCCGAGGACTGAGACTGCTGGGCGTGCGCGCCCCGGAGAGGATGTAGATGCCCGCTCACATCGCAGGCCCCCTGCACGCGACGCCCGCCCCCGTGTGGCTGCCCTATCCCGACGACGTCAACGCCGTCATGCCGAGCCTGTGGTCGGACAACGTCGCCAAGGACTCAGACGGCGTCCTCACCGTCGCCGGTCACCCCGTGACCGACCTCGCCGAACGCTTCGGCACGCCGACATTCGTCTTCGACGTCGACGACTTCGTCTCCCGCGCAGAGCTCTTCCGTCAGGCGTACTCGGCCGCATTCGCCCCGGAGCACGGGCTCGCCGGCGCCGACGTCTTCTACGCGGGCAAGGCGTTCCTCTGCACGGCAGTGGCCCGGTGGGTGCACGAGGCCGGACTGGGACTCGACACGTGCTCGCTCGGAGAGATGATGATCGCCCGCGCCGCCGGAGTCCCCGGGGCGAGCGTGGGCCTGCACGGGAACAACAAGTCCGTCGCCGAACTCGAGTACGCCCTCGACTACGGGGTGGGACGGATCATCGTCGACAGCCTCGACGAGATCGACCGTCTCGAGACCATCGCCGCGGCCAAGGGCGTCGTCGCGCCGGTGATGCTGCGCGTCACCGTCGGCGTCGAAGCCCATACCCACGACTTCATCGCCACCGCCCACGAGGACCAGAAGTTCGGCCTCTCCGTGTCCGCGGGCAAGGCGAGCGCCGCCGCCGCGCGCGTCGTCGACTCCGCCCACCTGCGCCTCGACGGGCTCCACTCGCACATCGGCTCCCAGATCTTCGACATCTCCGGCTTCCAGGTCGCCGCCGCCCGCGTGCTCGCCCTGCGCGCCGAGATCATGGCCACCCACGGCGTCGACCTCCCCGAGGTCGACCTCGGCGGCGGCTTCGGGATCCGCTACACCTCGCAGGACACGCCGATCCCCGTCGCCGAGATGGCCTCCGAACTCGCCGCCGTCGTCGCCAAGGAGTGCCGCGGACTGGGCACGAACGTCCCGCGGATCTCGATCGAGCCGGGCCGGGCGATCGTCTCGCCCGCGGTGTTCACGCTCTACCGCGTCGGCACCGTCAAGGAGGTCGTCACCGACGAAGGTGTGCGCACCTACGTCGCCGTCGACGGCGGGATGAGCGACAACATTCGGACAGCTCTCTACGACGCCGACTATTCGTGTACCTTGGCCAATCGGAACTCGCCCGCCGCTCCCGTCGTCGTCCGCGTCGTCGGCATGCACTGCGAGTCCGGCGACGTCATCGTCCGTGACGAGTACATGGGCGGGGACGTGGCACCCGGCGACCTCGTCGCCGTTCCCGGCACCGGCGCCTACTGTCGGTCGCTGTCGAGCAATTACAATCATGTCACTCGGCCGGGGGTGCTCGCCGTGACACGGGATAGGGTGGAGTGGATCGTCACCCCGGAGACGTACTCGCAGCTCTTCGCGAGCGACCCGGGGATGGCGGACCCGACCACCGACGGGAAGAATCCTGATCCGGCAGAGCGCTGAGATCACCTGCGAACCACCGAGAACCACTGAGAACAGAGAGTGAGCCATGCAGCCTTTGAAAGTCGCCATGCTCGGATGCGGAGTCGTCGGCTCGGAAGTCGCCGCCCGACTCCAGTCGCGGGCTGAGGCGCTCGAGGAGCGCATCGGCGCTCCGCTCGTGCTCACCGCGGTCGTCGTCCGCGACCCGGACAAGGAGCGGCCCGGTGTCGATGCGAGCGTGCTCACCACCGACGCCGAGGCGGCGATCGACGGTGCGGACATCGTCATCGAGCTCATGGGCGGCATCGAGCCCGCGAAGACGCTCATCACCCGTGCACTCGCCCAGGGCTCGTCCGTCGTCACCGCGAACAAGGCGCTGCTCGCCGCCGCCTACGGCGAACTCATGGCCGCCGCCGACGACTCCGAGGTCCGCCTCGAGCACGAAGCGGCCGTGGCCGGAGCGATCCCGATCATCCGCCCCGTCGGCGACTCGCTCGCGGGAGACCGGATCGATCGGATCATGGGCATCGTCAACGGCACGACGAACTACATCCTCGACCAGATGGACTCGCAGGGCTGGGACTTCGACGCAGCCCTGGCCTCGGCGCAGGAGCTCGGATACGCCGAAGCCGACCCGACAGCGGACATCGGCGGTCACGATGCCGCTGCCAAGGCCGCGATCCTCTCCTCCCTCGCCTTCCACGCACCGGTGACGATCGACGACGTCCACGTCGAGGGCATCACCGGCATCACCTCGGAGATGGTCGAGACGGCGAAGGACCAGGGCTTCGTCATCAAGCTGCTCGCCGTGTGCGAACGCGTCACGGACTCACCGGCCGGTGCGGGACTCTCCGCGCGGGTCTACCCGGCGCTGCTGCCGCGCACCCACCCGCTCGCCTCCGTCCACGGAGCGTTCAACGCCGTGTTCGTCGAGGCCGAGGCCGCAGGGTCGCTGATGTTCTACGGCCAGGGGGCCGGTGGAGCCCCGACCGCCTCGGCGGTGCTCGGCGACGTCGTCTCCGTCGCCCGGCGCAAGGTCCTCGGCGGGCGCGGACAGTACGAACGCCCCTTCCACCCCGAACGCAGGGTGCTGCCGATCTCGGCCATCACCACCCGCTACCACATCACCCTCGACGTAGTCGACCGTCCCGGCGTGCTCGCCGCGGTCTCCGAGGTCTTCGCCGACGAGGGTGCGTCGATCGAGCTCATGCGCCAGACCATCGGCGAGGTCGACGAGGAGGGGATCCAGCACGCGAAGCTCGTGCTGGCCACCCATGAGAACACCGACGCTGCGCTCTCACGCACGGTCGACCGCCTCGGCGACCTCGACGTGGTGCGCGCAGTCGCCTCCGTCATCCGGGCGGAGGGCCAGTGAGCGAGACGAAGGACCAGACCCCCGTGACGAACAGCCAGTACCCCCGCCACCAGTGGCAGGGCGTCATCGACGAATACCGCAGCCTGCTCGACATCGCCGCCGACATCCCGTCTGTCACCCTCGGAGAGGGCGGAACTCCGCTCATCCGCGCGGAGAAGCTCAGTGCGATGACCGGCGCCGAGGTGTGGGTCAAGTACGAAGGCCTCAACCCGACCGGATCGTTCAAGGACCGCGGGATGACGATGGCGATCACGAAGGCGAAGGCGCACGGGGCGAAGGCCGTGATCTGCGCGTCGACGGGCAACACCTCCGCCTCGGCTGCCGCGTACGCGACGAAGGCGGGACTCACGTGCGCCGTGCTCGTGCCCGCGGGCAGGATCGCGCCGGGGAAGATGAGCCAGGCCGTCGCCCACGGGGCGACGCTGCTCGAGGTCGACGGGAACTTCGACGACTGCCTCACCCTGTGCCGGAAACTCTCCGAGTCCTACCCCGTCCACCTCGTCAACTCCGTCAACCCCGACCGCATCGAGGGCCAGAAGACGGCGTCCTTCGAGGTCGTCGACGTCCTCGGCGACGCCCCCGACATCCACGTCCTGCCCGTCGGCAACGCCGGCAACATCACCGGGTACTGGAAGGGCTACCACCAGTACCACGGGATCGGCGTCTCGACGCGCCTGCCGCAGATGTGGGGCTTCCAGGCAGCCGGAGCGGCCCCGCTCGTCCTCGGCCACCCCGTGACCGATCCGGACACGATCGCCACGGCGATCCGCATCGGCAACCCCGCCAGCTGGGACCGGGCGATCGAGGCCCGCGACGCCTCGGGCGGACTCATCGACTCGGTCACCGATGAGGAGATCCTCGCCGCGCACAAGGTCCTCTCGCGGGAGGAGGGGATCTTCGTCGAACCCGGGTCGGCCGCCTCGGTGGCGGGTCTGCTCAAGATGTCGGAGGCGGGCAGGGTCCCGGCCGGCGCACGGATCGCCGTCACCGTCACCGGCCACGGTCTCAAGGACCCGAGCTGGGCGCTGCACACCGCTGACGGGTCGGAGATCGAACCGGTGCGCGTGCCGGTCGACGCCGTCAGCGCCGCCCGCGCACTCGGGCTCGAGGACGAGTGATCCGGCGTCTGCGGATCGAGGTGCCGGCGACCTCGGCGAACCTCGGCCCCGGCTACGACTCGTTCGGCCTCGCCCTCGGCCTCGTCGACACCCTCGAACTCACCGTCCACGACGCCCCGGTCGATCCGACCGCCGTCGTCACGATCACCGGGGAGAGCGCCGCCGAGCTGCCCCGGGACGGTTCCCATCTCATCGTCTCGGTCCTCCGCGAGGTGCTCGCCGAGATCGCCCCGGATGCCCACGCGGAGCTTCTGCCGAGGATCACGCTCGAATGCACCAACCGGATCCCGCATTCTAGGGGACTGGGGTCCTCGGCAGCGGCCGTGGTCGCGGGCATCGCCCTGGCCGGCAGGCTCGCCGAGGCGGCCGGAGGGCGGGGGCTGACCCCGGAGGAGATCCTCGAGCGCGCCGCCGTGATCGAGGGGCATCCCGACAACGCGGCACCGGCGATCTTCGGGGGACTGACGATCTCCCTCTCGGATCCCGCGCGGGCATGGAACGTCCCCGTGCGCACGCTGTCTGCGGTCACAGTTCTCGTGCCCGAGGAGCGGCTGGACACGCTCACCGCCCGCGGCGCCATCCCCGCGGTCGTCGACCATGCCGTCGCCGCGGAGAACGCTGCGCGCACGGGCCTGCTCGTCCATGCGCTCACCGAGGACCGGGACGCCCTGTTCGACGCGACCGTCGATCGCCTCCACCAGGAGGCCCGCCGATCGGCCTACCCGGGCTCGATGGACCTCGTCGACGCCCTGCGCTCCCGCGGGATCCCCGCGGTGATCTCCGGAGCCGGGCCGACCGTGCTCGCGCTCACCGAATCCGTTCCCGCCGAGGCGGTCCCGCCCGGCGTGCGCATCCTCACCGTCGACATCGATGAGGAGGGCTGCCGCATCGCCGACGTCGTGTGAGACACGACACAGAACTCGCGTGAGACGGGATTCGCAAGATCGGCTCGCTGCGGGTAGACTGAACGGTGTTCCTCCGATGAGCGGACTTCCGCGGCAGTCGCCGCGGACTCCACATCGATTCTTCTGGAACATCTCCTGCTCAGTCTTTAGCAGGACGACTTTCACAATGCACCGTCAAGGGTGTTTCCGTCGCCGTGGGACTACGGCTCTTGCCGCACGGCCGAATGAGGGAGAAGGACCTTCGTGTCTGAAACCACAACCCCGGATTCCACACCGCGCACCGGCAGTCTGACCGCTCTGCGCCTTCCCCAGCTGCAGGAGATGGCAGCCGGAATGGGAATCAAAGGATACCGTCGACTTCGCAAGGGCGAACTCATCGACGCCATCAACAACCAGGGCGGCTCGAACGCGCCCGCCGCCGACTCGGCTCCGGCCGAGACCACCGAGGACGCCAAGCGCTCCCGCCGTCCCGCGCGCCGCAGCGCCGCCTCCGCCTCTCGCGCGGATCAGCAGACCGAGGACGCGCAGTCCGCCGAGGCGACCGCCCCCGAGGCCCGCACCGAGACCGAGACCCAGGCGCCCGAGGGCGACGAGCAGGGTCAGGACCGCCAGCGCAGCCGCCGGAGTCGTTCGCGCTCCCGCGGCGGTGACGCCGAGGCCGAGACGCAGTCCGCCGAGGCGCGTGACGATTCCGCTGAGCGCGGAAACCGTCGAGGCCGCCGCGGTGACGACGACCGCCGCGGCGACGACCGCAAGGGCGACCGCGACAACGACCGCCGGGACAACGACCGCCGGGACAACGACCGCCGGGGCGAGGACCGCAAGGGAGACCGTGACAACGACCGCAAGGGCGAGCGGGGCGGCAATGACCGTCGCGGCCGTCAGGGCGAGGGCGATGACCGCGGCGACGACCGCGGCAATCGCAACGACCGTCGCGACAACGACCGTCGCAACCGCGACGATGACGAGCGCGGCGGCCGCCGCGGTCGCGGACGGGATCGCAAGCGCCGCGGACGCGGCGGCGACGAGCCGGAGATCCGCAGCGACGACGTCCTCATCCCCGTCGGCGGCATCCTCGACGTCCACGACAACTACGCCTTCCTCCGCACCTCGGGCTACCTGCCCGGGCCCAACGACGTCTATGTCTCGGCCTCGATGGTGCGCAAGAACGGTCTGCGCAAGGGCGACGCCGTCGCCGGCGCGATCCGTCAGCCGCGGGAGAACGAGCGCGGGGGCAAGCGTGAGAAGTTCGACGCCCTCGTCCGCCTCGACTCGGTCAACGGACTGAGCGTCGACGATGCGAAGGGCCGCGTCGAGTTCTCGAAGCTCACGCCCCTCTATCCGCAGGAGCGTCTGCGCCTCGAGACGACCTCGAAGCTCCAGTCGACGCGCCTCATCGATCTCGTCACGCCGATCGGCAAGGGCCAGCGCGGCCTCATCGTCGCCCCGCCCAAGGCCGGCAAGACGACGATCATGCAGCAGGTCGCCAACGCGATCACGGAGAACAATCCGGAAGTCCACCTCATGGTCGTCCTCGTCGACGAACGCCCCGAAGAGGTCACGGACATGCAGCGCGCCGTCAAGGGCGAGGTCATCGCCTCGACCTTCGACCGTCCCGCCGACGACCACACGACGATCGCCGAACTCGCCATCGAGCGCGCCAAGCGCCTCGTCGAGATGGGCTCCGACGTCGTCGTCCTCCTCGACAACATCACGCGCCTGGGCCGGGCGTACAACATCGCGCAGCCGGCCTCGGGCCGCATCCTCTCCGGTGGTGTCGACGCGAACGCGCTCTACCCGCCGAAGAAGTTCTTCGGCGCCGCCCGCAACATCGAAGGCGGCGGCTCCCTGACGATCCTCGCCACCGCGCTCGTCGAGACGGGCTCGAAGATGGACGAGGTGATCTTCGAGGAGTTCAAGGGCACCGGCAACATGGAGCTGCGTCTGTCCCGCCAGCTCGCGGACAAGCGCATCTTCCCGGCCGTCGACGTCAACGCCTCGTCGACGCGTCGCGAGGAGATGCTCATGACGCCGGAGGAGACCAAGGTGATGTGGCGCCTGCGCCGCCTCCTCTCGGGTCTCGAGCAGCAGCAGGCCGTCGAACTCCTCATGTCCAAGCTCAAGGAGACCGGCTCGAACGCCGAGTTCCTCATGCAGGTGCAGAAGACGACGCCGCTGCCGAAGTCCTCGACCGACGAACACTGAGATGACTGACAGCCTCAGGGCCAGTGTGAGCATGCTCGTCGACGAGCATGCGAGGCTGTCCGAGGAGCTCTCCGACCCGGCCGTGCACGCTGATGCCGGCCGGGCCCGGAAGCTCACCCGCAGGTACTCCGAACTCGACCGCATCGTCGCCGCCGCCAAGCGCGTCGATGCCCTCGGCGACGACCTCGCCGCCGCCGAGGAGCTGAGCGCCGAGGATCCCGACCTTGCCGCCGAGGCCGAGCGCCTGCGCACCGAGCAGGCCGAGGCCGAGGCCGAACTCCGCGATCTCCTCGTTCCCCGCGACCCCGACGACGCCCGTGACGCGATCGTCGAGATCAAGGCGGGGGAGGGCGGCGACGAGTCCGCGCTCTTCGCTGGGGACCTGCTGCGGATGTACCAGCGCTGGATCGACTCCCACGGCTGGTCCTCGCAGATCCTCACCGCCACGCACTCCGACCTCGGCGGCTACAAGGACGTCACCCTCGCCGTCAAGGCCGGCGACGACGGCGCCTACGGGTGGCTGAAGTTCGAAGGCGGCGTCCACCGGGTCCAGCGCGTGCCCGTCACGGAGTCCCAGGGACGCATCCACACCTCGGCGGCGGGAGTCCTCGTCTTCCCCGAGGTCGACGAGCCCGAAGAGGTCCGCCTCGAGGAGAACGAGCTGCGCATCGACGTCTACCGGTCCTCGGGACCGGGCGGGCAGTCGGTGAACACGACCGATTCGGCCGTGCGCATCACCCACCTGCCCACGGGCATCACCGCGAGCTGCCAGAACGAGAAGTCGCAGCTGCAGAACAAGGAGGCGGCCCTGCGGATGCTGCGCGCCCGGATCCTGGCCAAGCAGGCCGAGGAGGCGGCGGCGGAGGCCGCTGACATCCGCCGTTCGCAGGTGCGCACCGTCGACCGCTCCGAGCGGATCCGGACGTACAACTTCCCGGAGAACCGCATCACCGACCACCGCACCGGCTTCAAGGCGTACAACCTCGATCAGGTCCTCGCCGGCGACCTCGACCCCGTGGTCGGCTCGAACCGCGACGCCGACCGTGCCGCACGACTCGATGCCCTGGGAGACTGAGCTGGACCCGAGCACCCGCGCGGTCGAACAGGACGTTCCCACCCTGCTCAGGGCAGGAGTGCGCGTCCTCACCGAGGCCGGCGTCCCCTCGCCGGACGCCGATGCCGCCGCGCTGCTCGCCCATGCGTGGGAGGTCGACGAGACAGACCTCTCCCGCAGGCGCCTCTTCTCAGACGCCGTGCCGGCCGAGGTCGCCGCCGGTTTCGCCCGCCTCGTCGCCGAACGCGCGCGCCGCATCCCGCTCCAGCACCTCACCGGAGTCGCCCACTTCCGCCGCCTGAGCCTGCGGGTCGGTCCCGGCGTCTTCGTCCCCCGACCGGAGACCGAACTCCTCGTCACCGAGGTCCTCGATCACCTCGCGCACGGCGACGATGGGGCACCCCCGCTCGTCGTCGACCTCTGCTCGGGCTCGGGAGCGATCGCCCTCTCCGTCGCGCTCGAACACCCCGGGGTCCGCGTCATCGGCATCGAACGTGAGGCTCCCGCGCTGTCGTGGTCGCAGTCGAATCTCGTCGACCTCGACCTCGGCACCTCGACCGTCGACCTCCTCGCCGGTGACGCGACGATGGTGGCAGTCGATCACCCGGAACTCGCCGGCACCGTCGACGTCGTCGTGACGAACCCGCCGTATGTCCCCGACGCCGCCGTTCCCCGCGATCCCGAGGTCCGCGATCACGATCCCGCGGCCGCTCTCTACGGGGGCGCCTCGGGACTCGAGCTGCCCGCCCTCCTCATCGCGCAGGCGGTGGTGCTGCTGCGGCCGGGCGGTCTCTTCGTCATGGAGCACGCCGAGGACCAGGGGGCCGGGGTGCGTGAGATCGTCGCCGGCACGCCGGGGCTGAGCGGGGCGGCCACGTTCCCGGACTACACTGGACGCGACCGCTATACGGTGGCCCGTCGCGACTCCGCGGCGTCCCCGATGAGAAACGGAGAATGAGTGTCCCGTCGATTCGACGTCACCCAGGCCGACATCCGCGACCTCGTCCTCGACGAGTGCGCCCGCGTGGTCGAGGCGGGGAACCTCCTCGTCATCCCCACCGACACGGTCTACGGGATCGCAGCCGATGCCTTCAACGCCTCCGCCGTCGCGGCCCTGCTCGCCGCGAAGGGACGCGGACGGGACATGCCGCCTCCGGTGCTCGTGCCGAGGTCGGAGACGGTGTTCGGACTCGTCGATGGCGTCGATGAGACCGTGCTCGCGCTCACCGCGCGGTTCTGGCCGGGACCGCTGACGATCATCGCCGCGGCTCAGCCCTCCCTCGACTGGGATCTCGGGGAGACCCACGGCACCGTCGCCGTGCGCATGCCCGACGACGAACACGCCCTCGCCCTGCTCTCGCGCACCGGTCCGCTCGCGGTCTCGAGCGCGAACCTCTCCGGCAGACCCGCGGCGACGACCGCTGATGAGGCCCAGGACATGCTCGGCACCGACGTCGAGATCTACCTCGACGGGGGAGAGCGCACCTCCGGTCAGTCGTCGACGATCGTCGACCTCTCCGGGGACGTCCCCCGCATCGTCCGCCGGGGACCGATCAGCGCCGAGGAGCTGCGCGAGATCGTCCCCGACCTTGCTGACCTGGACGGCTGAGTGCGCGCCTACCTCTTCATCCTCGTCGTCTCCGCACTGGTGGCGTACCTGCTCACGCCCATGGTCCGGAGAGTCGCCGAACGAGGACTGATCTTCTCGCCCCTGCGCGAACGCGACGTCCACTCCGTGCCCACGCCGAGGCTGGGCGGGGTCGCGATGTTCGGTGCTGTCGTCGTCGGCCTCGTCTTCGCCTCCCAGACTCCGTTCCTCGCCCGGATCTTCGTCGACATGGGGCCGATCATCGGCGTGGCGGGCGCCGCGGCGCTGCTGTGCATCCTCGGCGTCATCGACGACATCTGGGACCTGCACTGGATCACGAAGCTCGCCGGGCAGGCGCTGGCCGCCGGCTTCATGGCGATCAACGGCGTCGCCCTGCTCTCGATCCCCTTCGGCGGAGTGATCATCGGCTCTCCGCGGATGTCGATCATCATCACCATCCTCGTCGTCCTCGTGACGATCAACGCCGTGAACTTCGTCGACGGCCTCGACGGTCTCGCCGCGGGTGTCGTGGCGATCGGCGGCAGCGCGTTCTTCATCTACTCGTACTGGCTGGCCACCGACGCCTCGCCGGACTCGTACGCGAACCTCGCCTCGCTCATCATCGCCATCCTCGTCGGTGCGTGCCTCGGTTTCCTCCCGCACAACTTCAATCCCGCCCGCATCTTCATGGGCGATTCGGGGTCGATGCTCATCGGACTCCTGCTGGCCGCCTCGACGATCCGGGTCACCGGTCAGGTCGATCCCGCGCTCATCGGCCAGGAGCGCGTCTTCGCGACGTACCTGCCGATCATCCTTCCCGTCGCCGTGATGTTCCTGCCGCTGCTCGACCTCGGCCTCGCCGTCGTGCGCAGGCTCATGGCAGGACAGTCGCCGTTCTCCGCCGATGCCAAGCACCTCCACCACCGGATGCTCCGGCTCGGCCACTCACACGCCCGGGCCGTCCTCATCCTCTACACGTGGACGGCGCTCATCGCCTTCGGCTCGGTCATGCTCCTCCTCATGCCGGCGCTGCTCGTCATCGCGATCATCGGCACGCTCTTCGCCATCACCCTCGTCTTCACGTTCTACCCGCTGCGGATCCGCCGCCATGCCCGAGAGGAGATCTCGTGACCGATCGACAGCCTGCAGAGGAGACCGCGGTCCAGGCCGCCTGGACCCGCGTGTGGAGGACGATGCTCATCCGCGGGGCGATCCTCGTCGCCGTCGTCGCGGCAGGCGGCATGGGCATCGGATGGCTCGTCGCCGGACCCCGCGGCTTCGCCGGGGGAGCGGTCGGCGGGGGACTGGCGGCGATCTTCATCATCGTCACCCTCATCATCATGTACTTCGGGCGCAATATGGGCCTGACCGCGATCGCCGGCTTCCTCGGCATGGGCTTCCTCTTCAAGGCGTTCGTCTTCATGATCGTCATCTGGCGGCTCAAGGACGCGGCGTGGCTCGACGGCACGGTGGCGTTCGCGACGATCGTCGTCGCCGTCATCGGATCCTCGCTCGTCGAAGCGCTCACTGTCGTCAGAGGCCGTGTGCCCTACGTCGATCCCGAGGCGGGCACGGGCCGCTGAACACCGGCGACAGGGGGCTGCCAGGGTTCGCACAGCGCAGATCCATGGATTTGTCGGCGCTCTCTACCATTGGTAGAGTAGTTCCGGTGCTGGAGCCGTGTCGCTCCATGTCGCTCCTGAACCGCTCGCCGCGCACTCATCGCGCAGCCGAAGGCCAGGCCATCTTGGGCCAATGACCATGGGAGAGAAACATAAACGTGGGTACACTCAACGCCGCGCAGACAATGATCCAAGCCGCTGAAGGCGGTTTCAAGGCCCCTTCCATGGCGGAGTTCTTTCCCGCACCGTTCGCCTTCGTCGGTACGCCGTTCGAGATGAACCGCGTGATGCTCATCCGCATCCTTGCGACGATCGCCGTCGTCGTCGTCCTCGCGATCTGGGCGAAGCGGATGAAGCTCATCCCGGGCCGCTTCCAGTCGGCCATGGAGCTCGCGATGGAGTTCGTCACCGTCGGCATCGCCGAGGACACGATGGGCAAGGAGCAGGCGAAGAAGTTCATGCCGCTCATCGTGGCGATCTTCTTCGGCGTCCTCTTCTGGAACGTCACGAAGCTCATTCCGTTCCTCAACATGCCCGCCTCCGGCGTCATCGGTCTGCCGATCGTGCTCACCGCGGTCGTCTACATCACCTACCACTGGGCGGGCATCGCGCAGAAGGGCCTCGGCGGCTACCTCAAGGACGCGCTCATCCTTCCGGGCGTTCCGTGGCCGATGCACATCCTCCTCATCCCGATCGAGTTCATCACGAAGTTCGTCACGCAGCCGTTCACGCTCGCGATCCGACTCTTCGCGAACATGATGGTCGGCCACCTCCTCCTCGTCCTCTGCTTCTCCGCGACGAGCTTCTTCCTCTTCGACGCGAGCAACGGCTTCCAGTTCTTCGCGATCCTCACCTTCGCCGGCGGATTCTTCGTCTTCCTCCTCGAGATGCTGGTCGTCATCCTCCAGGCCTACATCTTCGCCCTGCTCTCGTGCGTGTACATCAACGCCGCCATCTCGGACGACCACTGAGTCGTCCCCTGAGTCTGTAACCCAGGTGTTACAAGGTCGGGCCAACCCCCCGACCGCCATATGAAAGGAAAAGCATTCAATGGATATGCTCGCTGAAGTCACCGGCAGTATCAGCACCGTCGGATACGGCCTCGCCGCCATCGGCCCCGGTATCGGCGTCGGTATCGTCATCGGCAAGACCATCGAAGGAACCGCTCGCCAGCCCGAGATGGCCGGTACGCTCCGCGGAAACATGTTCCTCGGTATCGCTCTGATCGAGGCGCTGGCCCTCATCGGCATCGCCACCCCGTTCTTCCTTACTCAGTGAGGTCATGAGACATGACTCCGGTACAACTCGTTGCAGCGTCTGAGAATCCGCTTCTCCCCGCGCTGTATGACATCGTCTGGAGTGCCGTCTGTCTGCTGATCGTCTTCCTGGTTGTCTGGAAGTACGTCCTCCCCGCCTTCAACAAGACCCTCGACGAGCGCGCCGCGCGCATCCAGGGTGGCATTGAGAAGGCTGAGAAGGTGCAGGCCGAAGCCGATCAGGCTCTGGCCGAATATCAGAAGCAGCTCGCCGACGGTCGTGCGGAAGCCGCACGGCTGCGCGCCGAGGCTCAGGAAGAGGGCGCCCAGATCATCGCCGAGATGAAGGCCCAGGCTCACAGCGAGGCTGACCGCATCATCGCGCAGGCACAGACGCAGATCGATGCCGAACGCCAGTCGGCCATGGTGCAGCTGCGCTCCGAGGTGGGTACGCTCGCCACGGATCTCGCATCGCGCATCGTCGGCGAATCGCTCACCGATGACCAGCGCTCCGCTGGCGTCGTCGATCGCTTCATCGCCGATCTCGAAACGCAGTCGTCCGGCCAGCCGGTCAAGGGGGCGTGATGCTCCAGTCGAGCAGAGTCTCCCTGCAGGCCGTTCTCGAAGCGGCGAACGCTGAGATCTCAGGCGGCAACGCGCGTGAGATCGGGCAGTCGCTGCTCGGCGTCGTCGGCGTCCTCGCCGACAACCTCGGCCTGCGCAAGGCACTCGCGGACTCCTCGGAGCCCGCGGAGAAGAAGCAGGGTCTGCTGCAGGCCGTGTTCGGCGCTCAGATCCCCGAGGCGGCGCTGCGCATCGCCTCGGTGGCCGTGTCTCAGCGCTGGGCGCGTACGCAGGACTTCGTCACCAGCCTCGAGGTCGCCGGCGTCACGGCGATCGCCGCGGCTGCGCAGGAGGTCGGCCAGCTCGGTCAGGTCGAAGAGGAGCTCTTCCGCTTCGCCAGACTCCTCGAGTCCGACCATGAGCTCGCCCGCGCACTCGACTCCGATGCCGGTGCCGACGCGAAGCGCAGCCTCGTGGCCGATCTGCTCGCAGGTCGGGCCGAGCCCGACACGGTCACCCTCGTCGACCACGCTGCGGTGCATCCGCGCGGACTTCGCGTGGCGATCGCGCTCGACCACTTCAGCGACATCCTCGCCGCTCGCCAGCAGCGTTCCGTCGCCGAGGTCACCGTGGCCGCGCCGCTGAGCCAGCAGCAGACCGAGCGTCTCGCCGCTGCTCTGGCGAAGAACTACGGTCGCGAACTCGTCCTCAACGTCCAGGTCGATCCCGAGGTCATCGGGGGCGTCCGGGTGCAGGTGGGCGACGAGGTGATGAATTCGACCATTGCGGATCGCCTCGCAGAGGTCCAGCGCAAACTCGCAAGCTGATTCGCCAGCCGGCAGATCCGGCGGCACAGGCGGCCCACCGGTCGCCGGACACACGTTCTGAGTAAAGGAAGCAGGGAAACCACAATGGCGGAACTGACAATTCGCCCGGAGGAGATCCGGGACGCTCTGGGGAAGTTCGTTGAGTCGTACAACCCCGAGAGCTCGGAGAAGACCGAGGTCGGCAAGGTCGTCACCGCTGGTGACGGCATCGCCCACGTCTCGGGTCTGCCGGGCACCATGGCCAACGAGCTCCTCCGGTTCGAAGACGGCACTCTGGGTCTGGCCCAGAACCTCGACGAGCGCGAGATCGGCGTCGTCGTCCTCGGCGACTTCGCAGGCATCGCCGAGGAGCAGGACGTCTACCGCACCGGTGAGGTCCTCTCGATCCCCGTCGGCGACGGCTACCTCGGCCGCGTCGTCGACCCGCTCGGTCGTCCGCTCGACGGCCTCGGCGAGGTCGAGACCGAAGGACGCCGTGAGCTCGAGCTCCAGGCGCCGGGCGTCATGGACCGCCAGGAAGTCCGCCAGCCGCTCCAGACCGGGTACAAGGCCGTCGACGCCATGATCCCGATCGGCCGCGGTCAGCGTCAGCTCATCATCGGCGACCGCAAGACCGGTAAGACCGCTCTGGCGATCGACACGATCATCAACCAGCGTGACGCCTGGGCCACCGGCGATCCGTCGCAGCAGGTCCGCTGCATCTACGTCGCCGTCGGCCAGAAAGGCTCGACCGTCGCCAACGTCCGCCGCGCTCTCGAAGAGAACGGCGCGCTCGAGTACACGACGATCGTCTCCGCTCCGGCCTCCGACCCGGCCGGCTTCAAGTACCTCGCCCCCTACTCCGGTTCGGCCATCGGCCAGCACTGGATGTACAACGGTAAGCACGTCCTCATCGTCTTCGACGACCTCTCGAAGCAGGCCGAGGCCTACCGCGCCGTCTCCCTCCTGCTCCGCCGCCCACCGGGCCGCGAAGCCTACCCGGGTGACGTCTTCTACCTCCACTCGCGCCTCCTCGAGCGCTGTGCGAAGCTCTCCGACGCCCTCGGTGCCGGATCGATGACCGGTCTGCCGATCATCGAGACCAAGGCCAACGACGTCGGCGCGTTCATCCCGACCAACGTCATCTCGATCACCGACGGACAGATCTTCCTCCAGTCGGATCTGTTCAACTCCGGTCAGCGTCCCGCTGTCGACGTCGGCGTCTCGGTCTCCCGAGTCGGCGGTGCCGCGCAGACCAAGGCGCTCAAGAGCGTCTCCGGTACGCTCAAGCTCTCGCTCGCGCAGTACCGTTCGCTCGAGGCGTTCGCGATGTTCGCCTCCGACCTCGACGATGCGACCAAGCGCGACCTCGCCCGCGGCGCCCGTCTCATGGAGCTGCTCAAGCAGCCCCAGTACTCGCCGATGCCGTTCGAGAAGCAGACCGTGTCGATCTTCGCCGGAACCAACGGCTACCTCGACGATATCGCCGTCGACGACGTCCTGCGCTGGGAGGCCGAACTGCTCGACACCCTCGAACGCAAGACCGAGATCCTCACCGTCATCCGCGAGACCAAGAAGCTCGAGGACGACGTCCGTGAGCAGCTCGAAAAGGCGCTCAAGGAGTACAACGAGAACTGGGTCGCCGACGAGAACCAGGGTTCGCGCGCGGGCACCGAGGACTCGTCCGTGGCCTCGTCCGATGAGGTCGAGCAGGAGCAGATCGTTCGGCAGAAGCGTTGAGGCGCGTCTGTAACGGCGAAAGGAAGAACTGATGGGAGCCCAGCAGAGGGTCTTCAAACAGAAGATCCGCTCGACTCAGTCCTTGAGGAAGATCTTCAAGGCCATGGAGCTCATCGCCGCGTCCCGGATCCAGAAGGCGATCGCGCGTTCGCAGGCGGCCAGCCCGTATGCCAACGCGCTGACCCGCGCCGTCTCGGCTGTCGCCAGCGAGTCCGACGTCGATCATGTGCTCACGACGGAACCGGACCATGTCACCCGCGCGGCGGTGCTCGTCATCGGTCCGGACCGGGGCTTCGCCGGAGCCTATTCCGCCAACCTCATCCGTGAGGCCGAAGAGCTCGTGCGGCTGCTGGGCCAGGAGGGCAAAGAGGTCGCACTCTTCACGGTCGGCGGCAAGGCTGAGAGCTACTACACGTTCCGTGATCGTCCGATCGTCGAGGCCTGGACCGGGTTCTCCGAGAACCCGACCGCCGAAGACGCCCGGAGGATCGGCGAAGCGCTGCTCAAGGCGTTCGAGGCGGATGCCGACAACGGCGGAGTGCAGGAGATCTACATGGTCTTCACGCGGTTCGTCTCCTCGGTCAAGCACGACCCGGAGTACCGGCGTCTGCTGCCCCTCGAGGTCGTCGACGCCGACGAGGCGACCACCTCGGCGAGTGCGTCGGGATCCTCAGGTGCGGGCAGCATGCCGCTCTACGAGTTCGAGCCGAGCGCGGAGGCCGTCCTCGACGCCCTCCTGCCGCGGTACATCGACTCGCGGATCCTCTCGGCGCTGCTCTCGGCCTCGGCCTCGGAGCAGGCATCGCGTCAGGCGGCGATGAAGACGGCGACGGACAACGCCGACGACCTCATCAAGACCTACACCCGGCTGGCCAACACGGCCCGTCAGGCGGAAATCACCCAGGAACTCACCGAGATCGTCGGTGGGGCCGACGCCCTTGCGGCATCGGCAGCCGGCGACTGACCGGTACGAGCAGAGAAGAAAGAGACCATGACTGCCACAGTTACGGATAACTCCCCGGCACAGGGCACAGCCCTCGGTCGCATTTCCCGGGTCATCGGCCCGGTCGTCGACGTCGAGTTCCCGCTCGATTCCGTGCCGGAGATCTACAACGCCCTGACCACGACCGTGGAACTCGCCGAGGGAACGCGCAAGCTCACCTTCGAGACCAGCCTCCACCTCGGCAACGGCATCGTCCGCGCCGTCTCCCTGCAGCCGACCGACGGACTCGTCCGCGGCCAGGAGGTCACCGACACCGGTTCGCCGATCACGGTGCCCGTCGGCGACGTCACCAAGGGACACGTGTGGAACACCACCGGCGACTGCCTCAACCTCGCCGAGGGTGAGACCCTCGACATCAAGGAGCGCTGGCCGATCCACCGTCCGGCTCCGGCCTTCGACGAACTCGAGTCGAAGCAGGAGGTCCTCGAGACCGGCATCAAGAGCATCGACCTGCTCACCCCGTACGTCCAGGGTGGGAAGATCGGCCTCTTCGGCGGCGCGGGTGTGGGCAAGACCGTCCTCATCCAGGAGATGATCTACCGCATCGCGCACAACCACTCGGGCACCTCGGTGTTCGCCGGTGTCGGTGAGCGCACCCGTGAGGGCAACGACCTCATCTTCGAGATGGACGAAGCCGGCGTCTTCGGTGACACCGCTCTCGTCTTCGGTCAGATGGACGAGCCGCCGGGCACGCGTCTGCGCGTCGCGCTGGCCGGGCTGACGATGGCGGAGTACTTCCGCGATGTCGAGAACCAGGACGTCCTCCTGTTCATCGACAACATCTTCCGCTTCACCCAGGCCGGCTCCGAGGTCTCGACCCTGCTGGGTCGCATGCCCTCGGCCGTGGGCTACCAGCCCAACCTCGCCGACGAGATGGGTGTGCTCCAGGAGCGCATCACCTCGACGCGCGGTCACTCGATCACCTCGATGCAGGCGATCTACGTCCCGGCCGACGACTACACCGACCCGGCTCCGGCGACGACCTTCGCCCACCTCGATGCGACGACCGAGCTCAACCGCGACATCGCCTCGCGCGGTCTCTACCCCGCGATCGATCCGCTGACCTCGTCCTCGCGCATCCTCGACCCGCTCGTCGTGGGTGAGGAGCACTACCGCGTGGCCAACGAGGTCAAGGCGATCCTGCAGAAGAACAAGGAGCTGCAGGACATCATCGCCATCCTCGGCGTCGACGAGCTCTCGGAAGAGGACAAGCTCGTCGTCCACCGTGCGCGTCGCATCGAGCAGTTCCTGTCGCAGAACACGTACACCGCTGAGAAGTTCACCGGTGTTCCGGGTTCGACCGTTCCCGTCGCCGACACCGTCGCGGGCTTCGCGAAGATCGTCTCCGGCGAGGTCGACTACATTCCGGAGCAGTGCTTCTTCAACGTCGGCGGCATGGACGATGTCATGCGCAACTACGAAGAAATGCAGAAGAAGTAAGCCATGGCTGTCCTCGATGTCAACGTCGTCGCAGCCGACCAGGAGGTGTGGGTCGGCGAGGCCAAGCGCGTCGTCGCCCGCACCCTGGAAGGCGAGATCGGCATCCTGCCTGGTCACGAACCCGTTCTCGGTGTCGTGGCCGATGGTGAGGCGAGGATTCTCACGACCTCGGATCAGACGATCCGGGTCCAGGCCGATGGGGGCTTTCTCTCGGTCGAGAACAATCGCGTCATCATCGCGGCTGATCAGGCCGAACTTCTCTGAACAGTCAATTACACTTGGCAAACGTGAACCCTTCTGTCCTGCTGATCGTTCTGCTCTCGTTGGTGGGACTGGCGCTTGCCCTCATCGTCGTCGTGACGATCAGGCGCAGGTCGATCTCCAAGCTGTCAGGTGCGTTCGACTGCTCCATCAACGTGGGCGAGGAATCCAGTTCCCGCCCACGTTGGCGTTTGGGCGTCGCGGTGTTCGCCGTGTCCTCCCTGGACTGGTATCCCGTGTTCGCCCTCAACCGGCGCGCGGCCGTGAGACTGCCGCGCGCCGATCTCGACATCCTCGTCCGACGCAAACCGACGTCGGGGGAGCAGTACTCCGTCCTTCCCGATGCCGTCGTCGTCGACTGCTCCTACGGGAAGGCGAACGGGAGACCGCGCTCGGTCTCCCTGGCGATGGACACCGAGTCCCTGTCGACGATGGCCTCGTGGCTCGAGTCCTCGCCGCCCGGCTTCAATCCGACGATGGGACGGTTCACCTGATGGAAGTCCTCCGCCTGACCGGTCCGACGCAGCTGCGCGGCACCGTCGACGTCAGGGGCGCGAAGAACAGCGTCCTCAAGCTCATGGCGGCGAGCCTGCTCGCTGTGGGACGCACGACGATCACCAACGTTCCCGCGATCCTCGACGTGAGGATCATGGTCGAACTCCTCAGCCGCCTCGGCTGCACCGTCGACTACGATGCCGACGCCGGCACCGTGAGCATCGACGTCCCCGCCGCGGTGGGGATCCAGGCCGACTACGAACTCGTCCGCGCGATGCGGGCCTCGATCTCCGTCCTCGGCCCGCTGACCGCGCGGATGCGCGCCGCCCACGTAGCCCTGCCCGGCGGCGATGCGATCGGCTCGCGCGGTCTCGACATGCACCAGGCCGGGCTCGAGGCGCTCGGCGCCCAGGTCCGCCTCGACCACGGCTACTTCGTCGCCGAGGCCCCGACGGGGCTGACCGGCACGGACATCGCGCTCGACTTCCCGTCGGTGGGTGCCACCGAGAACCTCGTCATGGCGGCAACCCTGGCGCAGGGGACGACGACGATCGCGAACGCCGCGAAGGAACCGGAGATCGTCGACATCTGCCTCATGCTCGTCCAGATGGGTGCCCGGATCGAGGGCATCGGGACGGCGGAGCTCACCATCACCGGTGTCGACGAGCTGCGCCCCGTCGACCACCGCACGGTCGGGGACCGGATCGTCGCCGGAACCTACGCCTTCGCCGCCGCGCTGAGCGCCGGCGACGTCGTCGTGCGGGGTGTCGGACTCGAGATCATGCCCAATGTCGCCATCAAACTCCGCGATGCCGGCGCGACGGTCGACGACCTCGGCGAGGTCGAACTCGGTGACGGGACGCTCGGGCGCGCGTTCCGCGTCGTCGGACCGCAGCGTCCGCACGCGATCAGGGTCGCGACGATGCCGTTCCCCGGTTTCCCGACCGACCTCCAACCCTTCGTCATTGCGCTCAACTCCGTGTCCGACGGCGTCGGCCTGCTCTCAGAGAACCTCTTCGAGGCTCGCTGGCGCTTCGTCCAGGAGGTCGCCCGCCTCGGTGCGAAGGTCCGCATCGACGGCAACCACGCCCTGGTCACCGGGGTCGAGGAGCTCTCCGGCGCCGAGGTGGAGGCCTCGGACATCCGCGCCGGTGCCGGGCTCGTCCTCGCCGGGCTCCGGGCCTCCGGCGTCACCGAAGTCTCCGGCGTCGACCACATCGACCGTGGCTACGAGGGCTTCGTCGACAAGCTCCGGGCGCTCGGCGCCGACGTCGAGCGCGTCACCCGCGCCGACGGTCTCAGCTTCGACTGAGCGGGGTCTCCCGGGGCGGCGGTCACAGCGGCGACTGAGCGGGGTCTCCCGGGGCTGCAGTCACAGCTTCGACTGAGCGCCCACTGGCTCGGTCGCCCGTCGTTCAAGCCCTTCAGCACTTTTCGACACTCCCAGCACTTCCGCACGCTCACTCCAGGCTCAGCGCGGATCGCCGGTGTTGCACGACTGGCTATCCGCGCTGCGCCTGGACCGACACCACCCGGGCGCTCACTCCAGGCTGAGCGCGGATCGCTGGTGTTGCACGCCTGGCTATCCGCGCTGCGCCTGGACCGAAACCACCGCCGTTCTCGTGCCGGTTGACTGTCCACAGGCGCGTTCGATGCTCAGTGGTTATCCACAGGGCGTTTTGAGCCTCTTGCGGTCCGGATGCGTTCTCGCCCATCCTTAATTGCATGTTTGCGTGCTTGGAGACTTCGAATCTGGTGGCGGCAGGCTGGAACAGCCATCAGATCAGATCTGCCGTCGATTGCTGCCTGCGGCGACTCCGGCGGGGACGATACGTTGTCACGCGTGCGTGCGACAATCCGTCGCATGCCTTCGTCGCAGCGATCGCGGGGGCGAAGGAGACCGCGTTGCCCCATGAGACCGCGGGGATGCTCAAGCGCGGAGAGGATCTGAGGATTCTCGTCCGGTCATTCGTCCCCGATCTGCCGCACGACGCAGTGTTCTCCCATCGCAGTGCGCTGCTCGTCCACGGCCTGCCCGTGCCGTATGTCGATAAGGGTGAGGTGTACGTCGAAGTCGCGAGCCCGCGCAGCTCGGTCCGCCAGAGGGATCTCGTGGTCCGTCGACGGTCTCTGCAACCCGACACCGTGGAGATCGTCGAAGGGATCCCAGTGACGACGGTGGTGCAGACGCTCCTCGATGTCGCCAGGGATTGTCCGTTGGCGTTCGCCGTGGCTGTTGCGGATGCCGCGGTGCACTTGGGGCGGGTGACTCTCGAGGAGTTCCGAGCGCACCAGGCGGCGCATCCAGTGCGGACCCGCCAGTCGCGGATCACAGCGGTGCTGGAGAACATCGACGGACGGCGTGAAACGGTGGCAGAGTCGATCTGCGCCGTTCGATTCGTCGAGTATTCGATACCGGGGTTCGAACCGCAACTCGTCGTCTGCGACGCCGATGGTCGCTTCCTCGCTCGGTCCGACTTCGGCAACGAGGCGGTCAAGGTCATTGCCGAGTTCGATGGCGCCGGCAAGTACTACATCGATGACGGTGATCCGCACCGAGTCTTCGAACGCGAACGGAAACGGGAATACGCTCTGCGGAACGAGGGGTGGATGGTCTTCCGCATTCGATGGGCCGATCTCTTCAGCGCAGACCTCTTCCTCAGGATCAAAGAGGCGGTGCGGATCCGCGAGACGGAGATCGCCGCTCGAGACCGACTCGCAGGCCCGATGCAAGGCGCTCAGTGAGGGCGATCCAGTCGTCAGTCAAGGGGCAGCGCGGATAGCAGGCGATGCTCGGCCGGCTATCCGCGCTGCGCCTTGACCGAGCGGTGGCGCGGTCCGGGAGAGACGACGCGTGCTCAGAAGAGGCGGGTCTCCGGATCGTCCATCCCGCGCAGCGCATCGTAGTCGAGGACGACGCAGCGGATGCCGCGGTCCTCGGCGAGGGTGCGCGCCTGCGGTTTGATCTCCTGCGCGGCGAAGACGCCGGTGACGGGGGAGAGGAGCGGATCTCGGTTCATCAGTTCGAGGTAGCGGGTGAGCTGTTCGACGCCGTCGATGTCGCCCCGCCGTTTGATCTCCACGGCCACCGACTTCTGGGTCGCATCGCGGGCGAGGATGTCGACCGGACCGATTGCCGTCATGAATTCGCGGCGGACAAGGCTGTATCCCGTGCCGAGAGTATGGATGTGTTCGGCGAGGAGTTCCTGGAGATGCGCTTCGACTCCGTCCTTGACGAGACCGGGATCGACGCCGAGGTCGTGGCTCGTGTCCGAGAGCACCTCAGTGATCGAGATGACGAGTCGGTCGCCGGTCTTCGTCTGCGAGACCGTCCAGATCTCGCTCAGACCTGCTTCGGCCTGCTCGTCGGTCGGTTCGGCCACCTGGACGGCGCACGGGGGAGTCATCCAGTTGAGCGGCTTGTACGATCCGCCGTCGGAGTGGATGAGGATCGACCCGTCGGACTTGAGCATGATGAGACGGGTGGCCAGGGGCAGATGCGCGGTCAGACGACCGGCATAATCGACAGAGCATTCAGCTATCACGAGACGCACGCGTCCCAGACTACGTGAGAGAATCGCCCCATGCCACGTTCGAACTCCTCGCGTCGCAGGAACAAGTGGAGCGCACCCGCGCGCGACCTCACCGAGTCCGTGAGCGGCCTGCAGGTGAGCCGCGACCTGCCCGACGGAACCTGGTCGATCCAGCGTGTGGCCGCCAACTCCAGCGGCAAGGTCTACGTGTGCCCGGGCTGCGGACAGCAGGTCTCTGCGGCCACCGCGCACATCGTCGCCTGGCGTCAGGAGGCCTCCCACGGCGTCGACATCGGCGTCGACTCTCGTCGGCACTGGCACTCGAGGTGTTTCGAGAGGTTCCGCTGACACGCAACTCCGCTGCCACAGAACTCCGCTGACACGGAACGGGGCCCGCTCTGGTGAGCGGGCCCCGTTCTCTCGTGCCTGTGAGTGCTCGCGTCGCCGCGCGCTCGGCCGACGTCGCCGTACGCGGCCGAATGCGCTCAGCGCCTGAGCATCGTCAGCGCAGTGAGTTACGCGACCGTGCGGCCTTGGAGTTGGCCGGACGGTTTCCACCCTGACCGGAGCCGCCGGACTTCGGCGAACCGGAGACCTGCGCATCGATCGCGATCGTCTCGGCGTCGGTGGCACCGTTGGGCAGCTCCTCGGAGACTGTCTCGGACGCCTCGGTCTCCGCCGATTCCTCAGCGGTCTGCGACTGCTCTGCGGTCGAGTCGCCGTACTTCGAGCTTTCGGACTGCGACCCAGCGGACTTCGCGCCGGCGGTCGGCGACTTCTGGGCGTCCGCCTCGGCGGCTCCCGTCTTCGAGGCACCGGACTTCCCGCCGTCGGCAGCCGACTTCTCGGCCGCCTCCTCGGCGGAATCGGCGGCGATGAGGTCGGCGAGAGCCTCCCCATCGGCGATCTGCTCGGTCGCGTGCGTGGCCGCTTCCGCCTTCGCGGGATCGACGGCGTCGCCGCCCATCACACCGGGCATCGCGAAGAGCGAACGGAGCTGGTCGAGCTGAGCGGTGATCGTCTTGCGCTGCTTGGTGAGCAGGTCGACCTGGGACTGCGCGGACTGGACGTTGCGCTTGGCTTCGGCGGCCGATTCCTCGATCGTCGCCTCGGCGGTGGCCCGAGCCTCGGAGATGAGCGTCTGTGCGCGGGCCTTGCCGTCGGCGATGATCTCATCGGCCTTCGTCACGGCCTCGGCGCGGGTCGTCTCGGCGCGCTCCGCGGCGGCCTTGGCATCCGCGTCGGCTTTCGCCGCGCGCGCCTGAGCCTCGTCGATGAGCTTCCGGTTCTCCGCCTGGGCGGCGTCGTAGCGCTTCTTGCGCTCGGCTTCTGCCTCCTGACGCTTCGTGGCGAGTTCGACGTCGAGGTCGTTCGCGGACTTCTTCGAGGCCTCGTCGCGGGACTTCGCGGCCGCGAGCAGTTCGTCGGCCTGAGCCTGGGCTGCGGCGATCGTCTCATCGGCTTGGGTCTTCGCCTCGGCGCGGAGGTCGGTCGCCTCCTTCTCGGCGGCGGCGCGCAGCTCCGCGAGTTCGTGCTCGAGGCTTTCGCGGGCCTCCTTCGACGCGGCGTCGTTGGCCTCCTTCGACTGCGCCGCCTCGCGTTCGGCGGTGGCCTTGAGCTCGGCCGCGCGCTTCTCTGCGGACTTCACGGCCTCCTCGGCGCGCAGCTCGGCGGAGCTGATGATCGCGTCGGCCTCGGACCGGGCGTTGTTGAGGGTGTCATTGCTCTCGGTGTGCATGCGCGCACGAGCAGACGCCGCCTCGGCGCGGGCCTTGTTCCGGATCGTCTCCGCATCCGAGTTCGCCTGGGCGAGGGTCTCCCGGGCCTGGGACTCGGCGATCTTGAGGAGGTGGTCGATGCGGCTTCCGGGGGGACCGGCCGCCTCGGCGTTCTCATTGGCGGCCTTCTTCAGCTGAGCCTTCGCCTCGGACAGCTCGCCGGCGATCTGGAGCTTCGCGCGATCGGCGTTGATGACCTGACTGCGCGCATCCGACAGCGCCTTCCGCACGGATTCGATCTCCGTGCGCAGCTGCTGCAGTCGGGAATCGACTTCGCTCTTCTCGTACCCGCGCATCGCTGTGCGGAATTCTTCGGTGGGCGTCACTGAAGCTGACTCCTGTCATGTCAAGGGGATCTGGTCATGCCTGCGCGGTCCCTACTCTATCGGACTCAAGATGAGTGTTGGGTCCGAATCCCCCTGCGGACGACCGCCTCGGCGACCCCGGTGACGGAGGCCACATCGGCCTCGACTACCCTGTACTCAACAGCTCTCCGCTGCACGCGTCCCGCTGTTCGCGGAGCCACAGTCCTTCGAGGAGGAAACATGACTGAAGCAGTGATCGTCTCCGGTGCCCGCACCCCGTTCGGGCGGCTCCAGGGAGCGCTCGGAACGCAGACGGCGGTGAACCTCGGTGCCGCAGCGATCAAGGGAGCCCTCGAGAAGGCGGGCATCTCGGGAGACCAGGTCGACTACGTCATCATGGGCCAGGTCCTCCAGGCGGGCCTCGGTCAGGGTCCGGCCCGACAGGCCGCCGCCGAGGCGGGGATCCCCATGAGCGTTCCCGCGATCACGATCAACAAGCTCTGCCTCTCCGGCATCAACGCGATCACCCAGGCGGCACAGCTCGTGCGCGCTGGCGAGTACGACGTCGTCGTCGCCGGCGGGCAGGAGTCGATGACGCTCGCCCCGCACCTGCTCGAGAAGTCCCGCGCCGGGTACAAGTACGGTGACGTCGTCGCCAAGGACCACATGGACTACGACGGTCTCTGGGACGCCTTCACCGACCAGGCCATGGGCGGACTGACCGAAGAGGCCAACAAGGGCGAGTCCGAGTTCTCCCGTGAGGAGCAGGACGCCTTCGCCGCGCAGTCGCATCAGCGGGCTGCCGCCGGCTGGGAGAAGGGCGCGTTCGAGGACGAGGTTGTGCCCGTGACGATCCGCACCCGCAAGGGCGACGTCACCGTCGACACCGACGAGGGCGTGCGCCCGGACACGACGGTCGAATCGATGGCGAAGCTGCGCCCGGCCTTCCGCAAGGACGGGGCGATCACCGCGGGCAACGCCTCGCAGATCTCCGACGGCGCGGCCGCCGTCGTCGTCATGTCTCGGGAGAAGGCTGAGGAGCTCGGTGCGCCGATCCTCGCTGAGATCCGCGCCCACGGCTGGACGGCCGGACCCGACTCGACCCTCCAGCACCAGCCCTCGCAGGCGATCCGGAAGGCCGCCGAGTCCGAAGGCGTGGCCGCTGACTCCTTCGACCTCTACGAGATCAACGAAGCGTTCGCCGCCGTCGGCCTCGCGAGCACGAAGGACCTCGGCATCGATCCGGAGAAGGTCAACGTCAACGGGGGAGCGATCGCACTCGGACATCCGATCGGGGCCTCCGGTGCCCGCATCGTCCTCACCCTTGCCCTCGAACTCCAGCGCCGAGGCGGCGGCACGGGTGTCGCTGCCCTCTGCGGTGGCGGCGGCCAGGGTGATTCGCTCATCATCACCGTTCCCGAACAGGGCTGAGTCCAGGGGAAGCGACGGGATGCCGAGGTCCGCGAGGAGACCCTGCCGATGAGCCCAGAGTCAGCGGAGCGGGGCGACGTCACGCCGACGCGCCCCGCCCTGGCTGCGTCCGGGTCGGAAGAACCGAGTGCTCCGCGGGTCTTGGGTGTCAGTTGCGATAAGGAGCACGCCTTCTCCAAACCCGCGCGCGCGTCGATCGAACTCATCGAGGGTGTCGGCGTCCGCGGCGATGCCCATGCAGGGGCCACCGTCCAACACCGTTCACGGTTGCAGAGGACGCCCTCGGCGCCCAATCTCCGGCAGGTCCATCTCCTCCACGCAGAGCTCTTCGCGGAACTCGAGCGCGTCGGCTTCGCCGTGGGACCTGGTCAATTGGGAGAGAACATCACAACGATCGGCCTCGACCTTCTGGGGCTTCCCGTCGGCACGCGCCTGATGATCGGCGACGTCGTCATCACCGTCACAGGGTTGCGCAACCCGTGCGCCCAGATCGACTCGTGGCAGTCCGGTCTCCTTCGCCACGTTGTCTCCCGTAACGGCGAGGGCGAGGTCGTGCGGCGCGCGGGGGTGATGGGGACCGTCTCACGCGGCGGAGTGATTCGCCCCGGTGATCTTGTCGACGTCGACCTGCCGACGGGGGAGCATCGGCCCCTGGCTCCCGTCTGAGGCGGCCTCCGACCATCGACGGTGCGGCCCCCAGCTGTCACTCCATGACCAACGGCATCACAACACCAAGGAGGTACCACCATGCTGCTCGCATTCTCTGTCGCCCCCAGCGGCGGCGAAGGCCCCGACGGCTCGGTCCATGAGGCCGTGGCCGCGGCGGTCGAAGTCGTCCGCGACTCCGGGCTGCCGAACCGTACAACGAGCATGTTCACCGAGATCGAAGGGTCGTGGGACGAGGTCTTCGACGTCGTCCGTCGAGCCACCGAGGCGGTCGCGCCGTTCGGGTCCCGGATCTCGCTCGTCATCAAGGCCGATATCCGTCCCGGACACGAGGGAGAGATCGAGGGAAAGGTCGACCGCCTCGAGCAGGCGATCGACGCGCGGCGGAGAAACGACGGCTGACGCAGAAAAGCAGTGACGCAGATCTCAAATGGGTCTATCCTCGACTCAAGGACGAAGGAGGATGACCCATGAAGAATGGATCCGCGTATTTCACCACTGCCACTGCTCTGACCATGATCGCCCTGCTCGGGTTCATGATCGCAGGATTCTTCCCCGTCGCGGCCGAGGTCGCGTTCGGCGTCGAAGCCGCCGCGGTCATCCTCGCGCTCACGGGCGTCGTCATCCTCGCGATCATCACGGTCCGCAAGGCGCTCGAGAAGGCCGGCAGCACCCACTGACCCCGGTCGTCTCCGACGGCCCCGCTCCGACCCCGGCCACATGGCCGGAGTGGTCGGTGCGGGGCTGCTTTCGTCTGCCCGCTGCCCATCGGTTACGATGTGTGGGCCTCCGTAGCTCAGTCGGATAGAGCAACCGCCTTCTAAGCGGTAGGTCGCGGGTTCGAGCCCCGCCGGGGGCGCAGTGCGCAGGCAATTGAACCCCGTCACGGCGTGCCTGGTGGTGCTCAGCTGTGAAAACGTGGAAAGTGGATGCGTGATGACAGACAGCGGAAATGCCGTGACGCCACCGGTGGGCGGAGCACTGAGCGATATCGCGAAGAAGATCTCCGAGACCCGGTTCACCCTGCAGACCGACGACGCGGCAGACGGCCGCCGACTGCTTGGATCCCTGAGCTCGGAGATGGACGATTTCATCCTCCCGCGGATCAACCGCGCGCCGGCTCCTTTCCTCATCGCCGTCGGCGGTTCGACGGGGGCGGGGAAGTCGACACTGGTCAACTCGCTCATCGGCCGCACCGTCAGCCCCGCAGGCGTGCGTCGCCCCACGACCGCCAACCCGATCGTCATCCACAACCCGGCCGATGCGAAGCACTTCGAGACCGCGACGTTCCTCGGCGATCTGCCCCGCAGCTCCGACCCGGAGACGACGTCCCCGGCGCTCGTGCTCATCCCCGACGCCGACATCGCGCCGGGCACCGCCGTCCTCGACTGCCCCGACATCGACTCGATCGCCGAGTCCAACCGCGACCTCGCCCGCCGCATCCTCATGTGCGCCGACCTCTGGCTCTTCGTCACCACCGCCAACCGCTACGCCGACGCGGCTCCCTGGGCGCTCCTGCGCGAAGCCGCCGCCCGCAGCACCTCGGTCGCGCTCGTCCTCGACCGCGTTCCCCCCGAGGCGAACCGCGAAGTCCGGCACCACCTCTCCCACCTCCTCTCCGAGGCGGGGCTCGCGCAGTCACCGATCTTCTCTGTCGCCGAACTCCCGCTCGAGGACGGCCGGCTTCCGCACGCCGCTGTCTATCCGATCCAGTCGTGGATCCGCGAGGTCAGTGCCGAGTCCGAGTCCCGCGGGCGAATCCGTCGCCGCACGCTGTCCGGTGCGATCGCCTCCCTGCCCGGCCGGGTCGATGCCCTCGCCGAGGCGGCGCAATCCCAGGAGGACGCCCACGCCCACCTCGAGCGGATCGTCGATGCGCGCTTCCGCTCCGCCCACGAATCGCTGGCGACCGTCGTCACCGACGGCCGGATCCTCCACGGCGCCGTCAACGCCCGCTGGCAGGACTTCGTCGGCACGGGTCAGCTCTTCCGCGGACTCGAGCCCACGATGGCGCGGATGCGCGACCGCATCTCCGCGGCGGTGACCGGCAAGCACGACGCCGCCGCCCCGCTCCACATCGCAATCCTCCGGAGTGCGGCGATCACCCTGCGCGAGGCCGCCGTCGACGTCGTCGACGTCGTCGCCGACGACTGGCGGCGCACACCGGCAGGCGAGGCCCTCGTCACCTCCGAGGCGGCGCTGCGCGAACCCACCAGCGAACTCGAGGATCGAGTGAAAGCCGCGGTGAGCGGGTGGTCGAACGATGTCAACGCCCTCGTCCGGGACATCGGCCAAGGGAAGAAGTCGAAGGCTCGAATCCTCTCGTTCGGCGTCAGCGGGGTCTGCGCCGTCCTCGAGTACGCGACCTTCTGGGACCCGGCGCACACCTCGTCGAACGACAGTGCCTCACGGTCGGGCGCCGGAGTGGCACTGAGCCTGGCCGGAACGATCTTCGGCGAACAGGAGGCCGTCGACATCATCGGCTCGATCCGCGACCGCTTCCTCACCGCGGCCGCCGGCATCATCGGCGACTGCCGCACCCCATTCGACCAAGCACTACGACTGACAGCGGTTCCCACCAGGCAGTCCGGAGCCCTCCGCACTGCCGGTGCCCGCCTCGAGGAGGCACTGTGAACGATTCGGCCCAGTCCGAGATCCGCCGGCTCGCCGACGGTATCCGCCACGCGCTGGCGCTCGAGGACGACAGGATCAGCCCCGACGTGCGGGCCGATGCCTCCAGCCTGCTCGAGAGGGCCGACGACCGACTCGACCTCGGCGAGGACTTCACCGTCGTCGCCTTCGCCGGGTCGACCGGCTCGGGCAAGTCGTCGTTGTTCAACGCCGTGGCAGGCCTCGACATCGCCCGCGTCGGCGTGCGCAGGCCTACGACCTCGCGCCCGACGGCATGCGTCTGGGGCGAGGGCGGACAGGACATCCTCAACTGGCTGCGGGTCCCCGAGCGGAGTCGGACATGGCGCGAATCGGCGCTCGACGGCGACGACCAGCGCCGTCTCCACGGACTCATCCTCCTCGACCTGCCCGACCACGACTCCACGGCCGTCGAGCACCGGGTCGAGTCCGACCGCCTCGTCGGCCTCGTCGACGTCGTCTTCTGGGTCGTCGACCCGCAGAAGTACGCTGACTTCTCCCTCCACTCCGAGTACCTGACCAAGCTCGCCGAGAACAGTTCGAACATGGTCGTCGTCCTCAACCAGGTCGACAAGCTCAGCGTCGAGGAGCAGAAGGCCGCAGCCGCCCATCTGCGCCAGCTGCTCAACGAGGACGGACTCACCGACACCGAGGTGCGCCTGTCCTCTGCCGTGACCCGGGAGGGCATCCCGGAGATCCGGTCGATCCTCGCCGACACCCTCGACTCCAAGCAGGCAGCCGCCGAACGCCTCCTCTCCGACATGCAGGCGATGGCGCGGCGCATCCGCGCCGAACTCGGCGAGCCAGTGGCCACCCCCGACGAACTGCCGGGAGCATCGCACCTCGTCGAGACGATGTCGGAGGCTGCCGGTGTCGAGGCCGTCGCACAGACAGTCCACGACGACTACATCCGACGCGCCTACCGGCGCACCGGATACCCGCTGCTCGCGTGGATGCAGCGCAACGCCCCCGACCCGCTCGGCGCGAAGCACGGTCTGACCCGCGACGAACTCATCCGCGCCTCCGTCCCGGCGACGAGCAAGACGCAGAGCTCGCAGGTCCGGCTCATGGCCCACGACCTCATCACCGAATCCGTCTCGACGCTGCCTCGGCCATGGCAGACCGCGGCCGCGGAAGCGGAACGGGCAAGCACGAACCAGCTCGCCGACACCCTCGACTCGGCCGTCACGGCTGTGGATATCGAGCGGCGGACGCCGGGGTGGTGGGCGGTTGCCAACGCCCTGCAGATCATCTTCTTCCTCGCCACGATCATCGGCGCCCTCGGTCTCATCGTCGTCGCCGCGATCGCCGTCGCGACTCCAGGGGCGATGCCGTGGTGGGCGTGGGCGGCCTCGATCGGGGTCCTCGTCCTCGGCATCCTCGGCTCGATCATCACCTCGGTCGTCGCCAAGTCAGCCCGGAACAGAGGGGCAGACGAGGCTGCGGCCGCCGTCGACGCCGACCTGCGCTCGGCGGTCGCGCACGCGGCGCAGAGTTCGTACCTGCAGCCGGTCAATGCGGTCATCGCCACCCATCGCGATGCGTATCAGCGACTCGCCTGACTCATCCTCACAGGCACGCTCACTCGTGTGCTCAGGCCCTGTGGACGCACAACCGTCGTCCACAGGGCCTTTTCGCATGCTCGACAGCTCAGCGTCGGCCGCGCTGTGCTGGAGGGACCCCTGGCGGGAGCGACCAGACAGTTCCCGCCGACCCAGAGCAGAGCGAGGAATGAGCAATGTCGAACATCCCGATCACCGTCTGCGGCACCGTCGCGACGGCCCCACAGGCCCGGACCCTGCCGACCGGACGCCCATGTGCGTCCTTCCGGCTCGCCGTCAACCACTGGCGGGTGGACAAGCAGACCGGTGAGTTCGTCAGCGACACGACCTCGTGGTTCGGCGTCGACTGCTACGGGTCGCTGGCGAGCAACGTGGGCTCCTCGGTCACCTTGGGTATGAGCGTCGTCATCCAAGGTCACCTGCGCATCCGCGAATGGGAGTCCCAGGAGCGTTCGGGAATCGCTCCGACGATCATCGCCGATCATCTCGGTCCGGACCTCCGCTTCGGAACCGCGAACTACGTCAAGGCCCAGGGAACGGCGTCGGGGAGGCAGTCGGCCCCGGCGCAGGAGGCGGAGGGCTCCGGATCAGGGTGGGACGCACTCCCGCGCGAGAACACAGGGGCTGCCGGCCGCACAGATTCCTTCGAACGCAGCGCTGCCGGGAGTACCGACGGAGCGCGCACCGAGACCTCCCGTTACGGCACCGCGTCGTCGGGCTACAGCAACGAAACCTCCGGTTACGGTGCCGAGTCGTCCGGATATGCTGCCGGTGGGTCCGCCGACGACGCCGAGGCAGGGGACAGTGTCGATGCCACGCGGGCAGGCACGTACCCGACGTGGCAGAGCGGCGCACCCGCGGGCGGTGATGACGAATCCGCTGACGGCGATGAAGCGGTGGCAGACGACAGCGACGACTCAGCCGCGCTCGATGACGACGACTCGACCCCGAGCGAGCGCGACGACATCGCCGGTGCGACCGCCGCCGCTGCGGCACCGTTCTGAGCCCCCGGGGCCGGACTTGACCGGCGCCCCGCCGGGACGCGGACGACAGGACAGCCGCCGGGACGCGGCGGGAGCAGCCGGCCAGACGCCGGGACGCGGACGACAGGACAGCCGCCGGGACGCCGACGCCGGGACGGTCGACAAGACAGTCGCCGGGGAGGAAGCGGGTCCGGGCGTCGGTGACGGGAGGGGAGGCGCGATCAGCTAGAGTGGAGGAGTTCGTGTTCGTCCTCACCGAGGTGATCCATGCGTCTCGTTCCCCTCCTGGGTGTCGCAGCCCTCTCCCTCGCCCTCTCAGGGTGCTCCCTGCTCGGATTGGACGACGACACCGCGCCGACACCCAAGAAGTCGCAGGAGAAGCCTGCCGCCGAAGTCGACAAGGTCCTCAAAGCCGTCGAGCCGCTGACCGGCGACGAAGAGAAGATCCCCTCGACGAAGGAGTTCTTCGACACGATGATCGACGCCGGATACAAGCCCGATCAGCTCGAGGCCACTCTCGACGCCTCGCCGCTGGGCAACGAGGTGCCCTCGAAGGTCTTCGGTGTGAAGACGAAGAAGGGCTGCGTGATCGGCGAGATCCGCAAGGGCAAAGCCACTGCTGAGCTCATGCCGCCGACCGAGTCGACCGGGGCGTGCCTCCTCGGCGCGGTCGATCGCCCCGAAGGCGTCGATGCTCCCAAGGGCGAACAGCGCGACCAGGACGGCGACGACAACGGCGCCGGCCACATGCCGGGGGAGAACATCACCGGTGACGACGCGGAGACGAACAGCCCCGAGCCCTCTCAGGGATCCTCGGATTCGGGCGGTTCCTCCTCCGGTGGGGGCTCGTCCTCGAGCGGTTCGGAGGGGTCGTCCGAAGGCTCCTCGGAGGGTGATTCGCCCTCGCTCGGCGGAGGCTAGACCAATTGGCACATGGGGTGCCCAACCGATAATCTGGGGCCACTATGGCCGAATTCATTTACACCATGCACAAGGCGCGCAAGGCGCACGGTGACAAAGTCATTCTCGACGACGTGTCGATGTCCTTCTACCCCGGGGCGAAGATCGGCATGGTCGGTCCCAACGGCGCCGGCAAGTCGACGATCCTCAAGATCATGGCCGGCCTCGAACAGCCGTCGAACGGCGAAGCCCGGCTGAGCCCCGGATACACGGTGGGCATCCTCATGCAGGAGCCGCCGCTCAACGAGAACAAGACCGTGCTCGGCAACGTCGAAGAGGGCGTGGGCGAGATCAAGGCCAAGCTCGACCGCTACAACGAGATCTCCGAGGAGATGGCGAATCCCGATGCGGACTTCGACGCCCTCATGGAGGAGATGGGCAAGCTCCAGGAGGCCATCGACGCCGCCGATGCGTGGGACCTCGACTCGCAGCTCGAACAGGCCATGGACGCCCTCCGGTGCCCGCCGCCGGACGCCGACGTCAGCGTCCTCTCCGGTGGTGAGCGCCGTCGCGTGGCCCTGTGCAAGCTCCTCCTCGAGAAGCCGGACCTGCTCCTCCTCGACGAGCCGACGAACCACCTCGACGCGGAGTCGGTGCTCTGGCTCGAGCAGCACCTCAAGACGTACCCCGGCGCCGTCATCGCCATCACCCACGACCGGTACTTCCTCGATCATGTCGCCGAATGGATCGCCGAGGTCGACCGCGGCCACCTCTACCCGTACGAGGGCAACTACTCGACCTACCTCGAGAAGAAGCAGGAGCGCCTGCAGGTCCAGGGCAAGAAGGACGCGAAGCTGGCCAAGCGCCTCAAGGACGAACTCGAATGGGTGCGGTCGAACCCGAAGGCGAAGCAGACGAAGTCGAAGGCACGCCTCGCCCGCTACGAGGAGATGGCAGCCGAAGCCGAGAAGACCCGCAAGCTCGACTTCGAAGAGATCCAGATCCCGGCCGGCCCCCGCCTCGGCGACATCGTCATCGAAGCGAAGGACCTCGAAAAAGGGTTCGACGGTCGCCTGCTCATCGACGGTCTGAGCTTCTCGCTGCCGCGCAACGGCATCGTCGGCGTCATCGGACCCAACGGCGTCGGCAAGTCGACGCTGTTCAAGACGATCGTCGGCCTCGAAGAGCTCGACGGGGGAGACCTCAAGGTCGGCGAGACCGTGAAGATCTCCTACGTCGACCAGTCACGCGGCGGCATCGATCCGGACAAGTCGCTGTGGGAGGTCGTCTCCGACGGACTCGACTTCATCCAGGTCGGAGCCGTGGAGATGCCCTCGCGTGCCTACGTCTCCGCGTTCGGCTTCAAGGGACCCGATCAGCAGAAGAAGGCCGGCGTCCTCTCCGGCGGTGAGCGCAATCGCCTCAACCTCGCGCTCACCCTCAAGCAGGGCGGCAACCTCCTCCTCCTCGACGAGCCGACGAACGACCTCGACGTCGAGACCCTGAGCTCGCTCGAGAACGCGCTCCTCGAGTTCCCCGGCTGTGCCGTGGTCGTCTCCCACGACCGCTGGTTCCTCGACCGCGTGGCGACCCACATCCTCGCGTGGGAGGGCACCGACGAGGACCCGGCCAAGTGGTACTGGTTCGAGGGCAACTTCGAAGCGTATGAGAAGAACAAGATCGACCGCCTCGGCGAGGAGGCCGCGCGTCCTCACCGGGTCACCCACCGTCGCCTCACGCGCGACTGAGCACTCAGCCGGCGGGAGCGCACCCCGACCGGTACCGCATCGGGCCCCAGCGGAATCCGCTGGGGCCCGATCGCATACCCGGCTCCGCGTCCGTCTGCCGCGCCGGCGCTGGTCAGGTGAGCCGCACCGGCGCCGAGGCGGTCAGCCGTTGCGCCTGCGTGCCCGCCGGCTGCACCGGTTCCGGGCGGTCCGTCGCCCTCAGCGGGCGAACGAGTCGAAGATCCGCCGCCACAGGCGGTGGAGGAGGCGCAGCACCCAGCGGACGGCGATCGTGCCGAGGATGCCGATGACGAGGGCGAGCAGGGCGACGACGCCGAGGTGGAGGTCCGTGCGATCGCGGAGCATGAGCAGTGCGATCGAAGTGAGAACGAGACAGAGGGCGACGTTGACGAGCCGGCTGAGGATCGAGGAGAGGATCTCGATCATCGCTGTCTTCTCGTCGCTCACGGGGCGTCCTTGACTCGGACCATGCCCTCTTGGGCGACGGTCGCAAGCAGCTCTCCGTCGTGGGAGAAGATGCGCCCGTAGCCGAGTCCGCGACCGCCCCGGGCGGCCGGGGACTCCTGGACGTAGAGCATCCAGTCGTCGACGTGGACGCGTCGATGCCACCACATCGCATGGTCGAGGCTCGCCACCCGCAGGCCCGGGCTGCCCCACGAGAGTCCGTGCCGGCGCAGCACGGGTTCGAGGAGGTTGAAGTCGCTCGCGTATGCCAAGGCTGCGGCGTTGAGCACAGGGTCATCGCCGAAGTGGGCGCTGGCACGGAACCAGATGTGCTGCTCGGGCAGCTCGGTGTCGATCGTCGTCGCACCCGGAACGCCGAAGGGCTCGACCGGGCGGATGTCGAAAGGACGCCGGTTGAGCCATTCGGTGACCTGGACGGAATCGACGGCGGCGAGGAGTTCGCGCAGGTCGGGGGAGTCCTCGGGCCCCGGGATCCCGGTGGGCATCGTCTCAGAGTGCTCGAAGCCCGCCTGCTCCTCCTGGAACGAGGCGATGAGCGAGAGGATGGGCGCATCCTTCTGGTACGCGTGGACGCGCCGGGCGGAGAACGACCGGCCGTCGCGGAGGCGCTCGACACCGAACTCGATCGGCTCGGCGACATCGCCGGCGCGGAGGAAGTACCCGTGCAGGGAGTGGATGAGCCGGTCGGGCGGCAGGGTCGCGGCGGCGGCGACGATGCACTGAGCGAGAACCTGTCCGCCGAAGACCCGCCCATCGGGCTTGTACTGGCTGGGGCCGACGAAGAGGTCGGATTCCCTCGGCCCGGCATCGGAGTCGAGCCGACGCAGCTGCAGGAGTTCGTGCAGGCGTGCGACGTTCGCCTCGGCAGGTGTCGGTTGGGAATCGCTCACATGGGCCTCCATGGGCAGGGACGGGTGACAACTCCCGATCCTATCGCGGACATCGCCACGCGATCGAAGATGGCATCATGGACACATGCACAACGGCACCACGAATCCCCTTCTCGACGATTGCACCAGGGTCCTCCTCGAACTGAGATGGGGTGACATGGACGCCTATGGGCACGTCAACAACGTCACCCAGATGCAGCTGCTCGAGGAAGCCCGCGTGCGTGCCCTCGGCTCGCCCACGCAGAGCCGCGACGCTGTCGCCGCCCCCGGTGCCGCCGAGGTGGTCTCCGGCACTCCGATGCCCGAGGTCTTCGGGGCGGCCTCGGCGACGACCGAACTCCTCGTCGCCTCGCACGCCGTCGAGTACCGCAGCCCGATCGGCTACCGTCCCGGCCCGATCGCCGTCGACCTCGTCATCAGCGATGTCAGTCCCGCCTCGGTGACCATCGGCTATGTCGTCGTCGAACCCGACGGTTCGCGGGTCTACACCGTCGCCGAGACCGTCATCGCCTTCGTCGACCGGACCACGGGACGACCCCGCCGCCTCACGGAGGAGGAGGCCGCGGAACTCTCGGGCGTCGTGCGCGAACCGGTCCGACTGCGGAGCCTGCGGCGATGACGACTCTGGAGATCGCCGATGAGATGGCGTTGCGCGACCTCGTCGCGTTCACGTCCCTTGCCCACCGCCTCGACCGCGACGGGGCGATGCGCCTCCAGGTCGTCTCGTCCGTCCTCGTCGTCTCCGTCGCCCCGCTCTACCCCCACGGCATCGGCGACTCGACCCCGCTCGTGCTCGCGATGCGCATGCAGCAGCTGGCCAGCCCGGAACTCGACGGCCTCGACGAGGTCGTCCCCCTCGCCGGCCTCACCGATCGCTTCGCCCGGCAGGACGGCGGCACCGCTGTGCCGCTGCCGCCGACGACGATGCTCGTCTCCTGGGCGGGCATCTCCCCGCCCCGAGGGCCGTGGGAGAACACGGACGCCGTCACCGCGGAACAGCTGAGGTCGGCCGCCGAGGCGGGGATCGCCGAGGTGGGGGAGGGCACCCCCGAGGGCGCGGGCTCCCATGCGGTCAAGGCCCTGCGGGCCTCGGTGTGGTCCCGGCCCATCGAGGCTGCCGGCGGCACGGCCCTGCCGAGCGGGCTCGCGTTCGCGGCCGACGGCCTGCGGTTCGTTCCGCCGGGCGCCGAGGCGGATGTCCCGGTGATGGAGAGCTCAGGATGGCTGCGCCTCGTCACCCCCGGCGGTCACCTGCTCACCCGGAAGGCGAGCTGAGGGATTCGCCCACGCGAGCGGCGGTCACCTGCTCACCCGACGATCGCGATGATGCCGGACCTGTTCAGGCCCCGGTGCTGTTCGTGTTGACCATCGCGGTGGCCGCCCGCTGGAAGTAGTCCCAGAAGAGCTCGTCGTAGAGCGGGGGCAGCGCGACCTCGTCGAGGGCCGCGCGCATGGCCCGCAGCCAGCGGTCGCGGGCGTCGAAGTCGATGGGGAACGGGAAGTGGCGCATCCGCAGCCGCGGGTGGCCGCGCTCCTCCTGGTAGGTCGTCGGCCCGCCGAAGTACTGTTCGAGGAACATCTGCAGCCGGAGCTTGGCGCCGGTGAGCTCGTGGCCCTCCGGGTACATCGCGATGAGCGGCTCATCGGCGGCGACGTTGGCGTAGAAGGCGTCGACGAGGCGGGTGAACGTCTCGTGCCCGCCGACCGCTGCGAAGATCGTGTCCGCGCTCGTGTCCTGGCTCATCTCCTGCTTCCCGTCCGTGGACCGTCCCCGGTGGAGGTCCCCTTCGCGCCCGCCCCGGCAGCGCCCGCCCCGGCAGCCCCCGCACCGGCAGCGCCCGCGCCGGCAGCGCCCGCGCCGGCAGCGTGCTGGGCGGCGTCGCCGGTCGAGGCACCATCGTCGTCGGTCGAGGCACCATCGTCGTCGGCGGACTCCCGGTGCGACTTCTTCTCGTGCGCGTCGGCGTCGGTGACCGAATCGTCCATCGACTTGATCCGCACGGCCTCGCTCGGGTCGGGCAGGGTGCGGAAGACCGTCTCCTGGGTGATCGGGATGTGGATGCCGCGACGGTCCATCTGCCGCTTGAGCTCGGCGCGGAAGGCGCGCGCGACCTTCCACTGCTGGTTCGGCTTCGTCTTGAGCACGGTGCGGATGACCTGCGATTCGGCCGACAGGGACTCGACGCCCCAGATCTCCGGCGGTTCGAGGATGGCGTCGGCGATCTCCGGGTCCTTCTCGATCTCCTTCGTCGTGTCCTCGATGACCGAGGCGTAGGTCGCGACCGTGGTGTTGTAGGCGATGGGGATGTCGAGGACGGCCCGCGCCCAGCCCTGGGACTGGTTGCCGACGCGGAGGATCTCACCGTTGCGCACATGCCACAGGGTGCCGTCGAGGCCGCGGACCTGGGTGGTGCGCAGTCCGACGTCCTCGACGACGCCGATCGCCTCGCCGAGGTCGACCGAGTCGCCGATCCCGTACTGGTCCTCGATGACCATGAAGAACCCGGACAGGTAGTCCTTGACCAGTGCCTGCGCGCCGAAGCCGATCGCGACACCGGCGATGCCGGCCGAGGCGAGGATCGGGCCGACGTTGAAGTTGAGTTCGCTGAGCACGATGAGGCCGGCGACGATCGCGATGACGATCGACGTCACCGAGGAGAGCATCCGCCCCACGGTCTCCGCTCGCTGCGCCCGTCTCTCCCGGATCGTCGCCTGATCGATGCCGGTGAACTGCGACTCCATCGCCGAGGTGGAGAAGCGCGAGTTCGGCTTCGAACTGTCGACGGTGCCTTTGGCCACGCTCGCGGCGAACCGTCGGATGACGATGCGCATGAGGAAGTTGAGCAGCAGGGCGCCGACGATGACGATCGTCACCCGCAGCGGGACGTCGAGGAGGAAGCTCCAGTCGATCTGCGCGGCGGAGAGCAGGGTGGTCTGCAGTGAGTCAGGTGTCATGATGCCATCGACCCTATCGGCTGTTCTTGGACAGGTCCTCAATGTCGCTGGACGTCCGCTGAGCCGCCAGCGCCCGCTCGGCATCGGCGAGGTTCTCCCGCATCAGCCGCAGCAGACCCTTCGGTGCCGCCGGGTGCTCCTCGAGCCAGGTCCGGGCCGCGGCCACGGTCTGCGCACTCGCCGGCGGGAACAGCCGCAGGGTCATCGTCTGCACCATCTCAAGCGTGCGGGTTTCCCACCAGCCGGAGATCCGCTGGAAATATTCGGTCGCGAAGTCCTGCAGCGGCGCCTCGGCGGGGATGAGCTCCCCGTCACCGGTCTGCAGTCCCATCGCGAACCCGGCCGCAAGCGCTCCGAGCTCCGAGTTCGGCATCTCGATCTCGTCGATCATCCGGGTGAAGGCGCTCGACTTCGCCGCCGAGGTGGCCCGAGCGGCCCGGGCCGTCGCCGCCTGCCGCTGGCCGGTGGCGCTGGGATCGGCGGCGGCCATGTCCGCAATCGCCGATTCGTCGACCGCCTCGTGGTTGGACAGGGCGATGAGCAGATCCCACCTCAGATCGGTGTCGATCGTGATGCCTCCGACCTCCTGCGCGTCGAGCCACCTGCGCAGCGTCTCGATCTGCTCCTCGGACTCCGCGTGGCGGATGATCCCGCGGAAGAACTGGAACGCCTGGTCCGTGCCCGCCGGGGCCGCCTCGAAGAGCTCGCCGAGGCGGTCGGCGATGCGCGTGTGGGCTTCCGCGCGCTCGGCCGGGGGCAGGTAGGCCCCGACCGCGGTCTCGAGCTGACGCATCTGCGTGAGCAGGCCCGAGGAGTGGGTGATCGCGGCGAGGTGGCTCAGCAGCGTGTCGATGTAGTCCCGGGCAGGGATCTCTGCGTCGCGCACCCCGTCCCACAGCGTGCTGAGCACGAGGAGCTGGGTGAGCGAGTCGTCGAAGTCCGACAGCCGTGCCGTCGCGGTCGCCAAGCTCTCCGCATCGAACCGGACCTTCGCATACGTGAGGTCGGCGTCGTTGACGACGATGACTGCCGGCCGGGGCACACCGACGGCCTCGGGCACGTCCGCCTCGGCGGAGTCGAGGTCGAGGGGGAAGGTGTGGGTGCGCACGAGGCGCCCCTCGCCGTTGTCGGAGTAGAAGCCGATCGCCAGGCGGTGCGGGCGCAGGGACGGCTCCGGCTGTCCTTCGATCGTCCACGGCTTCTGGGTCACCGTGAGCCGCTCGACCACCTCGGCGCCGGAGTCGGCGGAGGGACCGTAGGCCACGTCGGCTTCAATGAGGTTGACCCCGGACTCCTCGAGCCAGAGCTTCGACCATGTCGTGAGGTCGCGCCCGCTCGTCGCCTCGAGTTCGCGCAGCAGGTCGCCCAGCTCCGTGTTCGACCACGCGTGCGTGTCGAAGTAGGTCTTCAGGCCCGCGAAGAACTCGGCGCGGCCGACCCAGGCGACGAGCTGCTTGAGCACCGAGGCGCCCTTGGCGTAGGTGATGCCGTCGAAGTTGACCTCGACGTCGGCGAGGTCCTCGATGGGGGCGACGATGGGGTGGGTGCTCGGCAGCTGGTCCTGCCGGTACGCCCAGGACTTCTCGATCGTCGCGAACGTCGTCCAGGCATCGGAGTACTTCGTCGCCTCGGCCGTGGCCAGCGTCGACATGAACTCGGCGAAGGACTCGTTGAGCCACAGGTCGTTCCACCAGCGCATCGTCACGAGGTCGCCGAACCACATGTGGGCGAGCTCGTGGAGGACGGTGACCGTGCGGCGCTCGACGAGTGCCTCGGTGGGCCGGGAGCGGAAGATGTAGTTCTCGAGGATCGTCACCGCACCGGCGTTCTCCATCGCCCCGGCATTGAACTCGGGGACGAAGAGCTGATCGTACTTCTCGAACGGGTAGGGCACCCCGAACTCGCGTTCGAAGAACTCGAAGCCCGCGCGGGTGACGGCGAAGAGGTTCTCCGCGTCGAGGTGCTCGAAGAGGGACTCACGGCAGTAGAGCCCGAGCGGCACGGGCTGTCCGTCGGAGGAGACGAGCTCGGAGTGGACGCTGCGGTAGGGGCCGGCGACGATCGCGGTGATGTAGGACGAGATCGGGGTGGTCGGGGCGAACTGCCACACGGCCATGTCCTCGGCCGCGGCCTCCTCGGCGTCGAGGTCGGAGAGGATCTCCGCAGGGTCCCCAGGGGTCGGGGTCGGAGAGTTCGAGACGACCGTCCACTGCTCCGGAGCGATGACGGTGAAGGAGAACGGCGCTTTGAGGTCGGGCTGCTCGAAGACCGGGAAGACGCGGCGAGCATCGGGGACCTCGAACTGGGAGTAGAGGTAGACCGCGTCGTCGATGGGGTCGACGAAGCGGTGCAGGCCCTCACCGGTGTTCATGTAGAAGAAGTGCGCGTCGATGACGAGTTCGTTCTCCGCGGCGAGCCCGGCGAGGGTGATGCGGGAGGGGGAGACGACCTCGCCGATCTCGAGGTCGAGCCCGTTGAGCTGGACGCGTTCGACGCTTGCGGTGATCGCGTCGATGAAGGTCTCGGATTCGGGATCGGCGGTGAACCGGATCCGGGACCGGACGCGGAAGGACTCGCCGACCCCGGTGAGGATGAGGGTGTGCTCGTAGCTCTGCACGGTGATGTGGGACGAACGCGACCTGGCTTCTTCACGGGTGAGGTTGTACTGGGGCACTGGCTGGCGACCTCCGCATCGGGTCCGGGTGTGTTTGTCGTCATTCTGTCATGGACGCCCGGTGACGCGGACCCATGGGACGGGTGGGCGCCGACTTGGTAGATTGGCCTCGGAGATCGCGGAGGCCGCTGCGGCCCCCGCCGCCGCTGAGAACGAGGAGTGAGAATGAGCAGAGAGACCCTTGACCTGTGGTTCGACACGGCGTGCCCCTGGGCGTGGATGACCTCCCGGTGGGCCCTCGAGGTCGCGAAGGTCCGCGATGTCGACGTCCGCTTCCACCCGATGAGCCTCAACATCCTCAACCGGGATCGTGAGCTGCCCGAGGACTACCGGGAGCTCATCGACCGCACCCTGGGACCGATGCGCGTGGTCACAGCGGCGATCGCCGAACACGGGGAGGAGATCGCCGAACCGC
Organism: Brevibacterium sp. LS14; assembly: GCF_012027885.1. Taxonomy (NCBI): domain Bacteria; kingdom Bacillati; phylum Actinomycetota; class Actinomycetes; order Micrococcales; family Brevibacteriaceae; genus Brevibacterium; species Brevibacterium sp. LS14. The sequence continues at coordinate 13,088 of NZ_SJXG01000058.1, read as the reverse complement.
TCTACACCGCGATCGGCACCCGCATCCACCCCGGTGGGGAGAAGGACTTCGACAAGGCCGTCGCCGAGGCGCTCGCTGAGCTCGATCTTCCGACCTCCCTGATGGACTACGCCGACCGCGACGACTACGACGCCACCCTGCAGGCCTCCCACGACGAGGCGCTCGCGCTCGTCGGCGACGACGTCGGCACCCCGGTCTGCCGGGTCGCCGGCACCGCATTCTTCGGTCCCGTCGTCACGCCCGCTCCGAAGGGCGAGGACGCCGGTCGCCTCTTCGACGGCGTCCTCGCCGTCGCCTCGACGCCGGGCTTCTTCGAGCTCAAGCGCACCCGGGACCAGGGTCCCGTCTTCGACTGACGAGACCGCCGCCCAGGGGCGGCGCCCGTCTCCCGGCACCCCCGGGAACCACCGCAGCCCGGACAGCCCGGGACCCGCACCCCGGCCAGGCCGGGAACGAAAGGAACATGATGAAGGTCCACCTCGGAACCGACCACGCTGGGTTCGAGTTCAAGGAGATCCTCAAGGGCCACCTCGGCGAGGCCGGCTATGAGGTCATCGACCACGGTGCGCTCGAGTACGACGCCCTCGATGACTACCCGGCGTTCTGCATCGCCGCCGCCCAGGCCGTCGTCGACGATCGGGCGGCGGGACTCGACTCGCTCGGCGTCGTCATCGGCGGCTCCGGCAACGGGGAGCAGATGGCGGCCAACCTCGTCACCGGGGCGCGGGCGGCACTGGCCTGGAATCCGGAGATCGCCAAGCTCGCCCGCGAGCACAACGATGCGCAGATCGTCGCCGTCGGCGCCCGCCAGCATTCGGAGGCCGAGGCGCTGGCGATCGTCGACGCCTTCCTCACCACGCCGTTCTCCGGCGACGAGCGGCACTCGCGACGCATCGGCATCATGGCCGCCTACGAGGACGACGGTCAGGCCGGGCTGTGAACATCGCGGGCGCGAGGGCCGGTGTGAGGGGCCGGGCATGAGGATCGAGGGGGCGGTGCTGCGGGAGATGCGGCGCCCGCAGCCCTATGCCGACTCGCGGCCGCTGACGGTCGAACCGCTCGACCTCGACGACCCGGGCCCCGGCGAGGTCCGCATCCGGCTCACCGCCGCCGGGGTCTGCCACTCCGACCTCTCCGTCGTCAACGGCAACCGCCCGCGGCCCCTGCCGATGCTCCTCGGTCACGAAGGCGCAGGCGTCGTCGAGGCCCTCGGCGAGGGGGTCGACGACCTCGAGATCGGCGAGCAGGTCGTCACGGTCTTCCTGCCCCGCTGCGGGGTGTGCGCCAACTGCCTCACCGACGGCAAGCTGCCGTGCATCCCCGGCAGCGCGACGAACGCGGCCGGCACCCTGCCCTTCGACGGACACAGGGTCCGCCTCCACGACGAGAAGGGCGCCGAGGTGCTCCACCACCTCGGCGCCTCCGTGTTCGCCACGCACGCCGTCGTCAACCGGGCCTCCCTCGTGCCCGTCGGCGACGATGTGCCCGCCCCGATCGCCGCGGTCCTCGGCTGTGCGGTGCTCACCGGCGGAGGGGCCGTGCTCAACGCGGGAGCCCCCGGACCTGAGGACGAGGTGATGATCGTCGGCCTCGGCGGGGTCGGGATGGCCGCCCTCATCACGGCGCTCTCGATCGAGACCGCCGGCGTCATCGGCGTCGATGCCAACCCCGACAAACTCGAGGCTGCGAAGGAACTCGGAGCCGTCGAGGCGTACACTCCCGAGACCCTGGGGGAGCGGAAGGCCCCGATCGTCATCGAATGCGTCGGTCATCCGCGCGCGTTCGAGACCGCATTCGCGGCCACCGCCGTCGGCGGGACGACGGTCACCGTCGGCCTGCCCTCCCCGGACGCGGAAGCCCGCATCACCCCGGTGACGCTCACCGCCGAGGCCCGCACGGTCGTCGGGTCCTACCTCGGTTCGGCCGTGCCCAGCCGGGACATCCCGATCTACGCGCAGCTGTGGCGGGAGGGGAAGCTGCCGGTCGAGGAGCTCATCTCCGACACCGTTGCGCTCTCCGAGATCAACACGGCCTTCGACGCCCTCGCCGAGGGGCGCGTCATCCGGCAGGTCATCGACTTCACCCGGTGAGTCGACCGGTCATCGACGTCACGGCGTGAGGCGGCAGGTCATCGACGTCACGCGGTGATCCGGACGAGATCATCGGGACGGCGCCGTCAGTCCGGCGGCGGGATCCGGAGGATCCGATCGTCGCCGGGGGCGGGACTGCCGCGACCGTCCGTGTTGTTCGTGAGCATCCACAGCTGACCGTCGGGAGTCGTGACGACATCGCGGACGCGTCCGTACTCTCCCTCGTAGCGGGTGCGGGACTGGGAGAGGTCGGAGACGGGGACCTCGCGCACGGACTGCCCGCGGAGGTTGGCGATAAGGATCGTGTTTCCGGTGATCGTCATGCCGCTCGGGCTCGCCTCGCCGGTCGACCACTGCTGCACCGGATCGATGAAGTCGGAGCCCTCTCCCGGGTCGGCCATGCCCTCGACGTCCGGCCAGCCGTAGTTGCCGCCGGCCTCAATGATGTTGAGCTCGTCCCACGTGTTCTGCCCGAACTCGCTCGAGTACATCCGTCCGGTCTCGTCCCACGCGATGCCCTGCGGGTTGCGGTGGCCGAAGGAGTAGACCGGGGAGCCGGGAAAAGGATTGTCCTCGGGCACCGATCCGTCGGGGTCGAGGCGGAGGATCTTCCCCGACAGCGCCTCGCGGTTCTGCGCGGATTCGCGGTCGCCGGCATCGCCGGCCGTCGCGTAGAGCTTGCCGTCGGGGCCGAAGGCGATGCGCCCGCCGTTGTGGTTGCCGGCCTTCGGGATGCCGTCGAGGAGCACCTCGGGGGAGCCGAGGGCGAATGAGCCGGGTTCGCCGTCGAGGGGGAAGCGCACGATCCGGTTGTCCTCGGCCGCGGTGAAGTAGGCGTAGAGGAAGTCCTCGTCTGTCGCGAGGCCGAGCAGACCGCCTTCGCCGGAGGCGGCAACCCCGGGAACGGTCCCGACCTCGCGCGCCTGAGCGGGAGCCGTCTCGGTGAGTTCGAGGATCCGCCCCGAGTCGCGTTCGCTGACGAGCGCGACGTCGCCGGCGAATGCGATCGACCAAGGGGCGGCGAGTCCCTCGACGACGGTCTCCGGTTCGGCGATGTCCGGGGCCCCCGCCGAGGCGGTCGGCTCCGCCGAAGTCGAACCCTCGGCAGGCGCCGATTCGGGGCCATACCCTCGGTCGGAGTCCGGAGTCGTGCAGGCCGACAGAACCAGGGTGAGAGCGGTGGCGAGGGCGGCGCATCGTGTCGGCGCGGTGCTGCCGGAGCGAGAGCGGGTTCTGCTCAGCGCGCCGGTGCGGGGCCGTGTCGTGGAGGTGCGGGGCGGTGTCGTGGAGATGAGGGGGCGGGGAGATGCGGACGAAGGCGCCATCGCGGGTCCTTTCCCGGGTGGTCGGAACACCATTGTCGCCGACGACCCCACCTCAGGGCGAGAGCCTGCGTCGCGACGAAAAGAGCCGTCCGGACCCTCTGGTCCGAACGGCTCACATCGTCGGGATGACAGGATTTGAACCTGCGACCCTCTGTTCCCAAAACAGATGCGCTACCAAGCTGCGCCACATCCCGCGACGGAATCAATCTAATCACACCCGCACAGCCTCTGCCCAATGTCTGCGGCGGTGGGTGAGGCACGTCACGAAAGGGCGATTTGGCGGCTGGTGAGGACCTCGGATATAGTCATACTCGCAGCACGGGGATGTAGCTCAATGGTAGAGCCTCAGTCTTCCAAACTGATGGTGCGGGTTCGATTCCCGTCATCCCCTCCACCGCCGGTCGGACCACCTGGTCCGGCCGGTTTCTGCATTCCCGGACGCTCTGCTCTGGTCCGCCGATGCTTCCGCGCGATAGTCTGACGCCCACCCCGGTCACTCGTCGCGGCGGCCCGTGCATCGCCCGTCGTCTCCTGCAGAGAGGCATCCATGGCCCCCGGATCCGCCCAGCGTCCCCTTGCGCGCCGCCGCGTGCTCACCGGGGCCCTCACCGGAGCCGGGCTCTTCGGCATCGGACTCGCCGCCCCGGGGCTGCCTGCCCGGATCGAGTCCCTGAAGAAGTCCGATCCCGTCCGCTCGGTGGCCGCCGCCTACGTCTCCGACTCCGAACGCGCCGCCCTCTCCTCTGCGGCCGCCCGCGACCTGCCGCCGCGCTCCCGGGTCCTGCCGGGAACCGGCACCCGTGCGGCCGCCGAACGCGAACGTGACTTTCTCGCCGTCGCCGTGCCGTGGCTCGCGAAGGTTCCCGAGCGCCTCGTCGACCTCGCCGTCTCCGCACTCCTCGACCTCTGGATCCTCAGCGACGACCTGCCCGGACCGGTGGCGAGCTGGTCAGGGGCGTGGCGCTACATCTGGCCGCGCGACACGGCGTTCGTCGCCGCCGCCCTTGCCGCAGTCGGACACGCGGAGCTCGCGTGGGGCCAGCTGCGCCACCTCCAGGCCCTCCAGGGTGAGGACGGATGGTTCGCCGCCCGCTACGACCCGGAGACCGGGTCCGTCCCCGACGACCGTGCGCCCCAGCTCGACGCCGTCGGTCTCGTCCTCTGGTCCATCGCCGAGGTGGCTGCCGCCTCAGCGCGTCCGCTCTCCGAGCTCGAGCCGATGATCGACCGCTCGGCCGCGCTGCTCGACGAGCTCACCGGCAGCGGTCGCACCCTGCCACCCGTCTCACCCGACTACTGGGAGGTCGGGGAGGGCCGGATCACCCTCGGCATCGCCGCGCCCACCCTCATCGGACTCCGCGCTCTCACCACCCTCGGTGACGCGGGCACGGCCGAGCGGCTCGGCGAGAGGACAGCGGTCGCGGAAGCGTTCGCGGAGACGTTCGCCCGCACCTTCGGTGCCGGAGGACTGCAGCGCTACCCGAGCTCCGGCGGTTTCGACTCCGCGGCGGCCTACCTGCCCGCTGCGGGGATGGGTCCCGACCTCGTCGATGCCGCGGCTCTCGACCGGATGGGCGAACGGCTGCGGCAGCCCGCAGGCGGCATCCGACCGGGGACCGGCTGGATCCTCGACGACGCGAGCTGGACCCCGTCGACCTCCCTGCTCGCCCTCGGGTACGCCCGCCTGGGGGAGCGTGCCCGCGCCGAGGCGGTCCTCGACTGGCTCGCCGGCCATCGGACCGCGTCCGGTTCGCTGCCGGAGAAGGTCGACGGCGAGGGGATGCCGGTCTCCGTGGCACCGCTGGCATGGACAGCCGCGAACGTCGTCCTCGCCCTCGACGCGCTCCGCGGCTGAGTGGGCTGTCCGCACCGGCGATTGCGCCGGGCGCGAACCCGGGTCCGGCCGCCTCGGCGGGTTTCGTGTTTTGGCGCTCCGGTCAAGTAGGATGGGTGACTGCATTGCGCGGACATGGTCCATGTCCGTCCACTCACCGGTCCCATGACCCTGCAGGGTCGTGCCGACCCCGAGCATGACTGTCGATTCTGAAAGGTCACACTGTGAAGAGCTCCGTCGAGCAACTCGACCCGACCCGGGTCAAGATCAGCGTGGAAGTCCCTTACGCCGAACTCAAGCCGAGCGTCGACGAGGCCTACAAGACCATCGGTGCCCAGGTCACCGTTCCCGGTTTCCGGCAGGGCAAGATCCCCGCGCGCATCATCGACCAGCGCATCGGACGCCCGACGGTGATCCAGGAAGCGATCAACAACGGACTCGACGGCTTCTACCGTGACGCGGTGGAGGAGAACGACCTCAAGCCGCTCGGCCAGCCCGAGGTCGAGATCTCCGAGGTCCCCGGCCTCGACGGCACCGAGGACGGCGACCTCGTCTTCACCGTCGACGTCGACGTCCGCCCCGAGATCACCCTGCCCGCCTACGACTCGATCACCGTCGAGGTCGACCCCATCGAGGTCACCGACGCCGACGTCGAGAACGAGCTCGAGCAGCTGCGCTCGCGCTTCGGCACCCTCACCGCTGTCGACCGCCCGGCCGCCAAGGACGACTTCGTCACCCTCGACCTCGTCGCGAAGATCGACGACGAGGAGATCGACTCGGCCTCCGACATCTCCTACCAGGTCGGCGCCGGCACCATGCTCGAGGGCATGGACGAGGCCCTCGAAGGCCTCTCCGCCGAGGAGTCGACGACTTTCGAGACGACGTTCGCCGGCGGCGAGCACGAAGGCGAGTCCGGTGCTGTGACCGTCACCCTCAAGGCCGTCAAGGAGCGCGAGCTGCCTGAGGCCGACGATGACTTCGCCCAGCTCGCCAGCGAGTTCGACACGATCGACGAACTCCGTGAGGACCTCAAGGTCCAGGCCGGCAAGCAGAAGGAGTTCGCCCAGGGTGCCGAGGCCCGTGACAAGGTCCTCGAAGCGATCATCGCCGCCGTCGACGTGCCGGTCCCGGCCAAGATCGTCGCCGACGAGGTCGAGCGCCACCTCGAGTCCGAGAACCGGGTCGACGACGACGAGCACCGCGCCGAGGTCACCGAGGAGACCGAGCGCAACCTGCGCACGCAGTTCGTCCTCGACGCCATCGCCGAAGCCGAGAACGTCGAGGTCACCCAGCCCGAGCTCATCGAATACCTCATCTCCGCCTCGCAGCAGTACGGGATGAACCCGAACGAGTTCGCGCAGATGCTCGACAACTCCGGCCAGGTCAACGCCCTCGTCGGCGAGGTCTCCCGGCGCAAGGCGCTCGCGGCGGCACTGGCCGGCGCGGTCGTCAAGGACACCGACGGCAACGTCGTCGACATGGAGGAGTTCACGACTCCCGCCGGCGACGCCGAGGAGTCCGCGGACGACGCAGCCGACGATGCCGAGGCACCTGCCGCAGACGAGCAGGACGACGCTGAGCAGAAGTGACCACTGACCGCCTCGGCGAGTGAGTGCGACGGCGGGCACGGGGAGACCCGGGCCCGCCGTTTCGTCATTCACACCCCTCGCCGAGGCGGGGGCGCAGTCCCCGCGCACACCGGATCACCCCCGTATCACGCTGAGGGCGAACACGGGTGAGCGGGGGGACTAAAAGGGACTGCCGACCAGTTAGAGTCCATAGCAACCGATCACGACCAATCAGGAGAGAAACGTGAGCGCACACGACATGACAGCGCCCGTCGGCCTCGACGCCGGTGGGGGCATGGGCCTCGACGACCACATCTTCAACCGTCTGCTCAAGGAGCGGATCATCTGGCTGGGCTCGGAAGTGCGTGACTCCAACGCCAACGCGATCTGCGCGCAGATGATGCTGCTGGCAGCCGAGGATCCCGACTCCGACATCTGGCTCTACATCAACTCGCCCGGCGGCTCGGTGACTGCGGGCATGGCGATCTACGACACGATGCAGTACATCAAGCCCGACGTCGCGACCGTCGCGATGGGCATGGCCGCCTCGATGGGTCAGTTCCTGCTCTCCTCCGGCGCCAAGGGCAAGCGGTACGCGACCCCGCACGCGCGCATCCTCATGCACCAGCCGCTCGGCGGCATCGGAGGAACGGCCACGGACATCAAGATCCAGGCCGAGCTCATCCTCCACATGAAGAAGCAGATGGCTGAGCTCACCGCCGAGCAGACGGGCAAGTCGCTCGAGCAGATCCTCAAAGACAACGACCGCGACCACTGGTTCACCGCCGAGGAGGCCCTCGAATACGGCTTCATCGACGATGTCGTGACCCAGTCGTCCGAAGTCACCGACAACTGACGGGAAGACAGAGAAGAATGAACTCGATGAATCTCATGCCAGGCGGGGCCGCGGGCCAGATGCCGGTCTCACGGTACGTCATGCCCCAGTTCGAGGAGCGCACGCCCTACGGCTTCAAGCGCCAGGACCCGTACACGAAGCTGTTCGAGGATCGCGTGATCTTCCTCGGCGTGCAGGTCGACGACACGAGCGCCGATGACATCATGGCGCAGCTGCTCGTCCTCGAATCGCAGGACCCCGACCGCGACATCACCCTCTACATCAACTCGCCGGGCGGCTCGTTCACCGCGCTCACCGCGATCTACGACACGATGCAGTACATCAAGCCGGAGATCCAGACGGTGTGCCTCGGCCAGGCAGCCTCGGCCGCGGCAGTGCTGCTCGCCGCGGGCACCCCGGGCAAGCGCCTCGCTCTGCCCAATGCCCGCGTCCTCATCCACCAGCCCTCGATGCAGGGTCAGGGACAGGGACAGGCCTCGGACATCGAGATCCAGGCCGCCGAGGTGCTGCGGATGCGCCAGTGGCTCGAGCAGACGCTCGCGAACCACTCGAACAAGACGGCCGAGCAGGTCTCGAACGACATCGAACGCGACCTCTTCCTCACCGCCGAGCAGGCGAAGGACTACGGTCTCGTCGACCAGGTGCTCACCTCACGTAAGGGAGCCTGATTCCCCGCAGGGGAGTCTGACCTCCCGCCGGGGAGTCCGAGCGCTCTCGCAGCGGGCCCGGGCGATCACTGATCGCCCGGGCCCGCTCGTCGTCCGCGCACGGTCCGACCATACCGTCCGACCAGGAGCGTCGGCTCCGGGCGCCCTGGATGCGACGACACACCGTGTGACACCGCGCAGGGACTGTGTCAGTGTCATGTGGGAAGCTATTGAGGTACAGGAAACACGAGCGGTAGAGTTGGGGCCAAGTGCCCTGGCGAAAGGTTGTGACAGTGGCTCGCAGTGCGGACGGAGCAGATCTGCTCAAATGCAACTTCTGTGGCAAATCACAGAAGCAGGTTCGGAAGCTCATCGCCGGACCTGGGGTGTACATCTGCGATGAATGCATCGGCCTGTGCAACGAGATCATCGAAGAGGAGCTGAGCGAGTCGACGGCCGACCATGCCGAGCTCGAACTGCCCAAGCCGCGGGAGATCTTCGACTTCCTCCACGAGTACGTCGTCGGACAGGATCCGGCGAAGAAGGCCCTCTCGGTCGCCGTGTACAACCACTACAAGCGCATCCGCGCCCTCCAGGGCAGTGACGATGCGAAGACGCTCGGGTCGTCCGAGTCCGACGTCGAGATCTCGAAGTCGAACATCCTCCTCGTCGGTCCCACCGGCTCCGGCAAGACCTACCTCGCCCAGACTCTCGCGAAGCGTCTCAACGTCCCCTTCGCCGTCGCCGATGCGACCGCGCTCACGGAGGCCGGCTACGTCGGCGAGGACGTCGAGAACATCCTCCTCAAGCTCATCCAGGCCGCGGACTTCGACATCCAGCGCGCCGAGCACGGCATCATCTACATCGACGAGATCGACAAGATCGCCCGCAAGTCCGAGAACCCGTCGATCACCCGTGACGTCTCCGGTGAGGGCGTGCAGCAGGCGCTGCTGAAGATCCTCGAGGGCACGCAGGCCTCCGTGCCGCCGCAGGGCGGGCGCAAGCACCCGCACCAGGACTTCCTCCAGATCGACACGACGAACGTCCTCTTCATTGTCGCCGGTGCCTTCGCCGGGATGGAGGAGATCGTCGCCGGCCGCAAGGGCAAGCACGGCATCGGCTTCGGAGCGCTGCTCCAGTCGAAGAACGACGACGAGGACCTCTACGCGGACATCCTGCCCGAGGACCTCCTCAAGTTCGGCCTCATCCCCGAGTTCATCGGCCGCCTCCCTGTCCTCGCGACGGTCTCCAACCTCGACCGCGCAGCACTCATGTCGATCCTCACCGAGCCGAAGAACGCCCTGGTCAAGCAGTACCAGCGGATGTTCGAGTTCGACAACGTCGAACTCAGCTTCGAGACCGAGGCGCTCGAGGCGATCGCCGACCTCGCGCTCCTGCGCGGCACCGGTGCGCGCGGACTGCGCTCGATCATGGAAGAGGTCCTCCAGCCGATCATGTTCGACGTGCCCTCCCGTGAGGACGTCGCCGAGGTGGTCGTGACCAAGGACGTCGTCGAGAGCAATGTCGCCCCCACCCTCGTTCCCCGGGAAGAGACGCGGACGCGCAAGAAATCTGCCTGAGCGTGTCACGCGCAGATGAAGCTGTTCGCTGACACCAGACCGCTCAGATACGACAACTACCGCCGGCTGTGGCTGGCCAACATCGTCACCGTCCTCGGTGCGCAGATGACCGTTGTCGCGATCCCCGCCCAGATCTTCCACATCACCGGCTCGTCCGGGTACGTGGGTCTGAGCGGGGTCTTCGGCCTCGTGCCCCTCATCGTCTTCGGACTCTGGGGCGGATCGCTCGCCGACGTCATCGACCGGCGCAAGCTCCTCATCGTCTCCACCGCCGGGCTCATCGTCACCAGTGCCCTGCTCGCGGTGCTCGCGATCATCCGGATCGACAATGTGTGGCTGCTGCTGAGCGTCTTCGCACTCCAACAGGCCTTCTTCGGTCTCAACCAGCCGGCGCGAGGGGCGCTGCTGCCGACGATCGTGCCGCTCGCGCTCCTGCCGGCGGCGAATTCGCTCAACATGACGGTCGCGACCCTGGGTGCGGTCGCCGGTCCCGTCATCGGCGGAGCGCTCATCCCCGTCTTCGGGTATCAGATGCTCTACATCCTCGACGCGCTCTTCCTTGCCACCACCCTCTATGCCGTGGTGAAACTGCCCGCGCTCATCCCAGGAAAGCAGCCGGACACGCGCTCCGGGTTCAAGGGCGTCGTCGACGGCTTCCGCTACCTGGGGACGAACACCGTCGTCATGGTCTCCCTCCTCGTCGACGTCATCGCCATGGTCTTCGGGATGCCGCGAGCACTGTTCCCGCAGATCGCGACCGAGACCTTCGGCGGGCCCCCGGAAGGCGGCATCGTCTTCTCCCTCCTCTTCGCCTCACTTGCCGCAGGCAGTGCTCTGGCGGGCATCTTCTCCGGGTGGGTGTCGAAAGTCGAACGCCAAGGCCTCGCGGTCATCGTCGCGATCCTCGTCTGGGGTGCGGCGATGGGGATCTTCGGCTTCTCACTCGAGTTCGCTTCCGGCTTCTGGACGGCGGCTCTCATCGTCGCCCTCTTCGGCCTCGCCCTCGGCGGGGGAGCCGACATCATCTCCGCGGCGTTCCGCTCGACGATGCTCCAGGAGGCGGCGAGCGATGACATGCGCGGGCGGATGCAGGGAGTCTTCATCGTCGTCGTCGCCGGCGGCCCGCGGATCGCGGACATCGTTCACGGCTACGCAGCGGAGGCTACGAACACGACGATCGCCTCGGCGGGAGGCGGCATCGCCGTCATCGTCCTCGTCCTCATCTGCGCTGCGGTCTTCCCGGCGTTCCGCCGCTACAGCGTCGACCGCGGGGGACCGGACGACCTTCGCACCGTGGCGTAGCCGACGTCCCCGCGGGGACGTGCGCCTCGGGGTGACGACGCGAGAAGCAACGCTGATGTACAGCGATATCCGAACACGAATCGATGAGAAGGTCGCGGATATATTACGTTCCTGTGGAACCAATGCTGGTGAGATCTCCGCTTTCCTGACAAGCCCGCGGATGTGCGCGATTGTCATGAGACGTCGATATTTCATCAATTCCTTAACAGGGCCGCCAGCAGGTAATGATCGATGTAGCGTCGTTGGTGCATAACACCTCACAAGAAACGACAGGAATGACACTTCCAAGGACGCTTTTCGCAGCTACGGCAGCAGTTGCCGCACTCTCCCTCGCTATCGGCCCTGCGCACATCGCGTCAGCCGGTCAGCCTACCGGGTGAATCGCTGTCCATGACCGGCACAAAGCGATCAAGGAGGTGAGGTGCGTATGACTCACGATCGGAAGGAATCCCTGTCAAGCGGCGAGCTCAGGAACGAGCACCTCAAGAAGTTCGGGATCAAAGTGGCTCTTCGCAGCTGAGAGTGTAGTCGGGTTGGGCGCGTCGGTCGCTGGATAGTGTCAAGCCCCGGGTTTCGTAGAGGCTCCTATTCTTGGTTTCCTAAGCAGCCGCGGGTTCTGTCCCGGACTGGTTGATCCATTCGGAATGGACCTCGACGGGCGGTCGGTAGTTAATCGCTGAATGCAACCTGGACTGGTTGTACCAAGCCACCCACTTCGACGTCTCCGCCATCACCTCGATCAACCCCGACCACCCCTTCCGGTCGATGAGTTCGGCCTTGTAGACCGAGTTCAGCGCCTCGGCCATGGCGTTGTCGTACGAATCCCCACGCGACCCCACCGACGCCACGACCTCGGATTCCGCCAGGGTCTCGCCATAGCGAATCGATCGGAATTGCACCCCGCGATCCGAGTGGTGCACCAGCCCGGAAACGTCTTCACCGGCCCGATATTTCGCAGCGAGAGCCATCGTCAGAGCGTCCCTGGCCAGGGACTCCCGCATGTGGTTCGTCACCTGCCAGCCGACGATCTCCCTGTGGAAGACATCGAGGATGAACGTCGTGTATACCCACCCAGCAGTCGTCGGAACATAGGTGATGTCCGCGACCCATAGACAATTGGGTGCCGGTGCTGCGAACTCACGCTCGACAAGATCATCCGGACACTCCTCAGCCCTAGCCGAAGCCGTCTTCGGGCGCTTCCTCCTGCGTCGAATACCGTCGATGCCTAACTGGCGCATCAACCGCTCCACCGTGCAGCGGGCCACCGGGCCGAACTGATCCGCGTACTCGCGGTTGATCGCCTTCCACATCTTCCGCACCCCGTAACACGAGTAGTTCGCCTCATAGACATCCTGGATGACGACCATCAGCGCCTGGTCTCGGCGGGCCCTGGCCGATGGTTCGCGTTTCTTGAACGCGTAATACGAGCTCACAGCAATCCGTGCCGCAGTCCCGGACAGGGCGCGTACGATTGGCTCGACTCCGAACTCGTGACGATTGTCGTCGATGAAGACGACAATCACTTCGATGGGCGGTCGAGCTCCGCCGCGAAGAAAGCCGACGCTCTCTTCAAGATCTCGTTGGCCCGCTTCGCTTCAGCCAACTCCGCCCGCAGCCGACGGTTCTCCGCTTCCAAATCGACTGACTCAGTCGGTGTGGCCTTGCCGGAGTCTTTGTGCTTACGGACCCAGACTCGCAGGGTCTCTTTGCTCAGACCGAGCTCGCCGGCGACACGGGTGATTGCCCCGTTCGCCGTCTCCGGATCGGCCTGAGCATGAATGACGAGTTCGACGGCGCGAGCCTTGAGTTCGTCGGTGTATTTCACTGGCAAGAGAGAATCTCCTTCTTCCAATCTCCCTGCCTCTATTATCCCCGGGGCGATTCAT